>CAZHAH010000037.1:0-38417 GCA_964530095.1 uncultured Desulfobacteraceae bacterium
GGGCCGATGGCTATGGATACAATGCTCCCAACGGCGTAAAATTGGCCAAACAGCTCATCAATTTGGCCTAACATATTCAACCCTGTAGTAAAACTGGAATAATAAATGCCAGCTTCCAAAAAACAGCCGTTAACCGTCATCGCCTGCAAAGTGTTAGAAGATATGCTTAAAACCCTGCTACCCCAAAATTTGGCCTCCCAGATGACTTTCATGGACTATGGCCTGCATCGATCCCCGCGTCAAATGACTCCGACGCTGCAGGAGGCGATTAACGGGACGCGGGAACCGAGTCTGGTGTTGTTGGGCTATGGGCTGTGCGGCAACGGTTTGGTCGGTATCGACGCGGGTAAGCACACCCTGCTGATCCCGCGTGTCGACGACTGCATCGCGCTTCTTTTAGGGTCCCATGAGGCATATGTGCGGGAGTTTGAAGCCGAGCCCGGAACCTATTATCTAAGCAAAGGCTGGCTGGAATCGGGAAGCCACCCCCTAAAGGAATTTAAAGAATATCGTGAACAATACGGCCCCAAGGAGGCCGCCTGGATAATGGATCAGCAATATCGAAATTATAAACGCCTGGCCCTTGTCACCCACAGTCGCCCGGAAATGGAACAATACCGCAGCCAGGCCAGGGCGGTAGCGCAATACTGTGAGCAGTGGGGCATGCGTTATGAAGAAATCCTTGGTTCAGACGCTTATGTCCGCCGCATGGTTGAAGCGGCCCTTTCAATAGACAGGGCCGACAGCGACTTTGTCGTCATCCCCCCCGGGGGTCGTATCCGACAGGAACAATTCATCCGGCAGCAGGTTGCCGGTTGGGGAGACATTAAATAAAGGAGAAAGGATTATGCAAGTTCACAGGACGAATTATCAAGAAAATGTTACGCCGACGCTGCAAGTGTTAACCGGAGATCAGATTGAGGCCATCTACTATGCCGCCCTTAGGGTATTGTATGAGACCGGTGTTCGCGTTTACGATAAAGAAGCAATCGACGTGGCGCACTCCGGAGGGGCCATCGTGGAAGACTCCAACGAGGAGAGCAGCTTGTTGAAAATTCCCCACTGGCAGGTGGAAAACGCCTTAACCACCGTGCCCAGCAAGGTTGCCTTAACGGGTCCCGACAGTAAGCATCGCATGGAATTGTACAAAAACCAGATCTATTTTGGCGGCGGCTCAGACACGCCCTTTACCATCGATCCCTATACGGGCGAACGGCGCCGGACGACCTACCAGGATGTTAAAAACATTGCCCGCATGGCTGAGGCCCTTCCCAATTTAAATTTTCACATGTCGCTGGGGATCACCCAGGATACGGCGGTGGCGACCTACGATCGCTGGCAGTATCTGGCCATGCTGGAAGGAACCAACAAGCCGATCAACGTTACCGCTGTCGATGCCGAAGGCCTTGGCGACATGCTGGAGATGGCCTATATTCGCCTGGGGGGCAAAGAGGAATGGAAAAAGGGCCCTGCCTTTTCGGCCTACCTTGAGCCGGTGTCTCCTCTGAGCAACACCAAGGAGGTGGTGCAGAAACTCATTTTCGCCGTTGATCATGATATTCCCTGTGTCTATACGCCCTGCCCGCTGGCTGGTGCCACGGCCCCGACCACCCTGGCGGGTTTTATGGTCCAAACGCTGGCGGAAAGCCTCTTTGGGATCGTTGTCAGCCAAACTCGCAAACCTGGCGCACAGATGATCATCGGGGGGCTGATGTCGAGTATGGATATGCTCACCGCCACCTACACGTACGGTTCGGCTGAGCTGCCACTGCTGAGTGCCGCCTATACGGACATCACCAAATGGCTCAGGATACCGATGTATGAAACCGCCGGATGTTCGGACGCCAAACTCTACGATGAACAGGCGGCCATGGAGACAACCATCAATATCGCCACCGCCGCACTCATTGGCGGCAATATGATTCATGATGTGGGATATCTCGATTCAGGCCTGACCAGCAGTATGGAACTAATGGTGGCCTGCGATGAAATTATCGATATGCTGAAACGCATCCTGCGCGGAATCCCTGTAAACGATCATAGCATGGCTCTCCATGTCATGGCAGCCGTCGGCCCTGCCGGACACTTCCTGGAGCACGATCATACCTTCGATCTGTTCAAGACCGAAATCTGGCAACCCAAGCTCATCGATCGTCAACGTTGGGATGATTGGAAGGCTTCCGGCAGCAAGCGTTACGGCGAACGCGTCAATGCACGGGTCAAAGAGATCCTCGAGACCGAAACCGAACCACTTTTTGATGAGGCCATGCACAAGGAGATGACGCGTATCTGCGAACTGGCCGATGCTCGCCATAAAGACGAAGAACTGGATGTAAAGATGTTTGGGTAATGGATGGCGCCTCGAACCCAAACGGCCAGTCACCCGGACCGTTGGTGCTGGGAATTGACACGGGCGGAACCTATACCGACGGTGTTTTGCTTGACTACCATACCCGCAAGGTTGTGGCGTCTCATAAGGCCCTGACCACCAAGCGGGATCTGTCCATTGGAATCGAGGAGGTTATACGCCAAATCCGGATTGAAGACCCGTCTTTGGTTATGATGACGTCGATCTCCACCACCCTTGCCACCAATGCCATAGCCGAGAGCAAGCTTAAACACGCCGCGCTTTTTCTCCTCGGATACGATCCTGATTTGATCAAGTCCTACAAAATGGAGGGCCGCTTTGCCACTCCAACTTATGATTACTTTCCGGGGGGACACGATCTGTATGGTCGCGAACAGCAATCCCTCGATACGCACAAGATTCTAGACCGGGTCCGTCAAATCGAGGCGCATATCGAAGCCATTGCCGTATCGGGCTATTTCAGCCCCCTCAATCCGGACCATGAAAACCGTGTCCGCAAAGCGATTGCCGAGGTCTGTGATCTTCCCATTGTGCTGGGACATCACCTTTCAACCAAGCTGGGTTCGGTGGAACGGGCCACAACGGCTGCTATAAACGCTTCTCTTTTGCCGGTGCTACAGGGTTTTATCAGTGCTGTCCAGAGGGCCCTGGTGCGCCGTCAAATAGAGACGCCGCTTATGGTAGTCCGCGGCGACGGGACGCTGATGATCGAAAAATTCGCCGCTCAAAAACCGGTCGAAACCATCCACTCCGGTCCGGCGGCCAGTGCGATCGGGGCCCATTTTCTCTCCCGTCTGGATGACGCCCTGGTCGTCGACATCGGCGGTACCACCACCGATATCGCTCTTATCCAGGCCGGACAGGTATCAGTCAACGAAGCGGGGGCCACAGTTGCCAATTATAAAACCGCCGTCAAATCCGCCAATCTTTTTTCGATTCCTCTGGGAGGCGACAGCCACATCGTGTTAGATCCCGAGAAAAACATTTTTGTCGGCCCGCAACGCTTCGTTCCCCTTTCCTATTTGGCCTGGCAGTATCCTCAGGTTCAGAATCGGCTTGAGTCTCTGTCGGGATCCGGGGAAGGCACCTCACCGGACTGGCTGGAATTCTGGTTTCTGCAGCGTGAACCCCAAAGCCCAAACGGGCTCAAAACAAAGCGCCACCAAACCGTGGTTGATATGTTAAGGGACGGGCCGCTGCCGCTGCCCCAAATTCTAAAACGTCTCAAGCTTTTACATGTGACCCAGCTTGACACCGGTTACTTATTTCAACAGGAAATCATCGCCAAAGCAGGGCTTACCCCCACAGATCTGCTCCATGTGGAAGACCGTTTTGCACCCTGGGACACCAAGGCCGCGTCACTGGCCTCGGATTTTCTGGGCCGGCTGCATTCAAGCGACCCGGATCACTTGCGCCAAAAAGTCTGGGCGATCATGACCGAAACCATCGTTGGCGCTATTGTTTCCTTTCTCAACAGCAAGGCGCCATTCCAAACCGAAAAACAGAATGCTGCTTTCGGAAATTGGTTTCTTCAAAATTCGCTTTATGACACCCATCCAAATTTTGAAACCCGAATCCGGCTGCGCCAGCCCATTGTCGGCATCGGCGCACCGGCCGCTATATTTCTGAAACCGGTTGCCGAGGCACTCCGCACGGATCTAATTCTACCTGAATTTCATGAGGTGGCCAACGCCGTAGGCGCTGTGGCGGGCAGCGTAATGGCCTCTGAAGATGTGTTGGTCTTTCCGCGCGTTTCACCCAAGGGACACGGCACCACCGGCTTTTATGCCCAAACCAGCGATGGGCGACAACTGTTTGAGGCCGCCCATGAAGCCCTGGCCTATGCCCGTACATTCAGCCATGACCGCGCCCTGGGGGAAGCCTTGCGTTCGGGTGCCGACAATCCACAGGTGATCGTAGACGAACAGAGCGAGGGTCTAGATATTTGTCGTATCCAGGCCAGAGCGATGGGAAACCCGCGGCTGACAGCCTGAGGTAGAGTATGATGACCTGGCCCAAGGTCGAAAAAGATAGCTCCGGCTAAGAATTTTTGCATGTGCGGAAGAAGCCACGAATTGTGTAACCGCTTGACAGAACATAAAGCATCGCCTAAGTTGGATTAGGTTTAATCTTTAAAACTGCTAACTTGCTGAACAGCATTTTTTCAGCCACAACTGCTTTTACATGTACATCCTTTATTAAGTAGTTTTGATTCATTTTTTTAGGGCTTCGTAAAAAGCCTGAAAATCACCAGGAACTGATGCCCGTACCCTACAGTCTCAGATAGTTATGCGGGTGATTTTGTGCCATTTTGGTTTTTTACGGGATTTCTTTTAACAATCTACCATTTCTTAAAGGAGGTAAGGCCATGACGACAAAAGCAAAGAACCCGACCACCAAAAGAGTCCATCCCGGCGTTGAGCAAATGCAAAAAGCACTTGCCGACGGCAAATGTTCACGGCGTGAATTTCTGCGCACCGTCACCCTTCTGGGCGTGTCTGCAACCGCGGCTTACGGCATGGCGGGGTTGCCGGATTTTATTTCATCCGCCCATGCCGCCCAGAAAAAAGGCGGCGTCTTAAAATTCGGGATGAATGTCCAGGAAATGGCCGATCCGGCGACCTATTCATGGACCCAGAAGTCCATCATTGCTCGCCATATCATCGAGTACCTGGTGGAGACCGGGCCGGATAACATTACGCGACCCTATCTGGCCGAGCGCTGGGAGGCCTCGGACGATCTCAAGACCTGGACCTTCCATCTGCGCAAGGGGATCAAGTGGTCAAACGGCGATGACTTCAATGCCGATGATGTGGTGTTTACCTTCACCCGCTGGCTCGATCCCAAAACCGGGTCGTCCAACCTGGGCCTGTTCAACGCCATGCTCGAAGCCACCGGCGAGAAAGATGTCAAAGGCAAAGCAATCAAACGCATGACCAAAAATGCGGTGCAGAAGGTGGACGCGCATACGGTCCAACTCAATCTGAACACGCCGGTGTTGTCTATTCCCGAAAACCTGTACAACTATCCCACTGGAATCGTTCACCGCAATTTTGAAAAAGAGGGCGGCGATTTATCCAAAAACCCGGTGGGTACCGGACCCTACACGCTTACCAAATTCAAGGTTGGTGAGATCGCCGTATTGAAAAAACGCAAAGAACCCTATTGGGGCGGTGAGGTCTTTCTGGACGAAATTCGTTTTATCGACCTGGGCGAGGACCCCGGCGCTTATCTGGCCGCCATTGCTTCAAAACAGGTGGATGGAATCTATCAGCTTGATCTGACAACCCTGGAAGCGGCCAAGAATATTCCGGGAATCAAGGTGGTCTCGATACCGTCGACCCAAACCGGTGTGATTCGCATGAAGGTCAACAAGAAACCGTTCACCGATATCCGCGTGCGCAAGGCGGTCCAGAAATGCTGCGATGCCCAGCGACAGCTTGACATCGCCCACCGCGGATTGGGGATCGTCGCCGAACATCATCATGTCGCCAAGATACACCCCGAGTACTTTGCTCTGCCCCCGTTCGAGCAAGACATCGCAGGCGCCAAGAAACTGCTGGCCGAGGCCGGCTTTGCCAATGGCCTTGAATTATCCTGTAATGTCGGCAATACCGACGGCGTTTGGGAGCAGGATTCCGTGGCCGTGCTCAAAGAAGATGCCGCCAAAGCCGGGATTAATATCAAAATTAACAAGATGCCGACGGCACAATATTGGGATAATTGGACCAAGGCGCCCTTGAGCCTCACCTCATGGACCCACCGGCCGCTGGCCGTCATGGTACTGGGCCTCGCCTACCGTAGCGGGGTTCCGTGGAACGAATCCAGCTATGCCAATCCTGAGTGGGATGCCGCCCTGACCGAAGCGGAATCCGAACTGGATGTTGAAAGCCGCCGCGTCAAGATGGAGAAAGTGGAGAAAATTCTGCAGGATGACGCCGTCCTGGTCCAGCCCTTCTTCCGTTCGGTCTTCACCGCGGTTCGTGACGACGTTGTCGGCTTTGAAATGCATCCGACGCGCTACTACCGCTTTCACAAGGTTTCTCTGGGTTAGTCGGAAAAACTGTAGCGATATATCGGGGAGCGCTGCGGCGCTCCCCGCCCTCGCATCTCCCTCAAAACAATAAGTTACCTCAGGAGGCATCAAAATGGTCACCTTGGTGATAAAGCGCTTCGGATTCATGATTTTTACCATGATTGTCGTATCGCTGATTCTATTTCTACTCCTGGAGACGGAGCTTACGGGCGATCCGGCCGCCCGGGTACTGGGCCAGTTTTCAAACGAAGAACAACGCGAACTGTGGCGCGAACAACATGGATATAACCAGCCTGTCGCGGTGCGTTATCTGAAGTGGCTGGGCAATTTTGCGACCGGTGACCTGGGTGAATCCATCCGCTTCAAAGGCCCGGTAGCGGATGTGATGTGGCCCCGGCTATGGAACACGGCCATCCTGGGGTTTTGGACCTTTGCCATCATGATCCCGTTATCATTGATCCTCGGTGTTTTGTCAGGCATGAAGGAGGGTTCAAAGCTCGATCGCTCCATATCGGTTTTTGGTATTTTAACCACCTCCGTACCGGAATTCGCCAGCGCGGTATTTTTCTCAGCCCTCTTTGTATTCACTTTGAAATGGCTGCCCGGCACCAGCAGCATGTCGGGCGGGTTCGAATTCAAACAGCTGATGCTGCCGGCCATGGTGCTGATCGTCTATGATTTCGGTTATGTCGCCCGCATGACCCGGGCATCCATGGCGGAGGTGATGACCTCGCAGTACATACGCACAGCGGTGCTAAAGGGGCTGCCCTATAAATCAGTGATTGTCAAGCATGCGTTGCGCAATGCACTCATCGCGCCTTTCACGGTCATCATGTTACAGATCAACTGGCTGTTGTCCGGGGTTATTGTGGTTGAGTTTTTCTTCGCCTATAAGGGGTTTGGGGCGCTGATCCTGGAGGCCTCTTTAAATAATGATATCGCCCTTCTGGAAGCCTGCGCCATGGTGGCGGTGTGTGTTGCGGTTGCCACGCAAACCATAGCCGATATCGGCTATACCTTCCTCAACCCGCGCATCCGTTTTAGTTAAGGAGACCAACAATGAATACAACTGAATCTACAACCCAAATGCCCACGGCCGGATACGGCGTGGCGTTATGGCGCGGATTGAAATCTTTTGGACTTTTGCGCGAGAGCTGGGTCGGCATGGTGGGGGCTTTCCTCGTCTTATTCTGGGTGCTGACCGCAATTTTGGCCCCCTGGCTGGCGCCATTTGACCCCAACTCGTCGATTCAACCCTTTGCCAAACCGGGGGCAGAAGCGATCAAAGCCGGCGGCACATTCTGGCTCGGCACCGATCATATGGGGCGCGATATCCTGTCGCGTATTATGTGGGGTTCGCGCACGGTACTGATCTATGCGCCCCTGGCCACCCTTTCGGCTTACACGGTGGGTATTCTGATGGGGCTTTTGGCCGGGTATCGCCGCGGTTGGGTGGATGACATTTTGTCGCGCATCGCCGATATCATTCTCTCATTTCCGGTATTGGTGCTGTATATTATTATCATCGCCACGATCGGCGCATCCGGCATGAACATCATTATTGCCATCACCTTTGCATCCTCCCCCGGGATCATGCGGATTGTACGCGGATTGGTGCTGGACCTTCGCAACCGTGATTATGTGGCCGCCGCCCAGACCCGGGGCGAATCAGACTGGAAAGTGATGCTGGTTGAGATATTGCCCAATGCACGCGGTCCCCTTATCGTCGATGCCTGTCTACGTCTGGGCTACGTCATTATCACTATCGGCGTGCTCGGTTTTCTGGGCCTGGGTTTACCCCCGCCGGACCCTGATTGGGGCGGCATGGTCAATGAAACACGTCAGATGGCCATGGCTTTTCCGCACATGACGCTCTTTCCCTGTGTCGCGATCTCTTCGTTGATCCTGGGATTTAATCTGCTGGCGGACGGTCTGCGTGAAATCTCTTTGCGTGACTAGGAGGTAACCAACCGATGAATGCGACTCAAGAACCTGTTCTTGTCTGCAAGGACCTTTGTATCTCTTACTATACCCGGGCGGGCGAAATTCCGGCGGTTGTGGATTTTTCGCTGACCGTAAAGCCCGGTGAGACCATCGGCATTGTGGGCGAGTCGGGCTGCGGCAAATCGACCGTGGCCATGGCGATCATGCAGTACATGGGCGCCAACGGCGGCGTCAAGAGCGGCAGCATCACCTTTAAGGGCCGTGATTTAAACCGGATGTCGGAGAATGAGTTGCGCCGCATCCGCGGATCAGAGATCGCGATGATTTACCAGGAGCCGTTTGCTTCGCTAAACCCAAGCCTCAAAATCAGCACGCAGCTGATGGAGGTGCCGCTGGCGCATGAGGACATAACCAAATCAGAAGCGTGGCAAAGGGCCATCCAGATGCTGGAAGATGTCAAGCTGCCTGACCCGGAACGGCTTATGGACGCCTATCCGCATCAGTTGTCGGGCGGGCAGCAGCAGCGGGCCGTAATCGCCATGGGACTGTTGTCCAAACCCTCTCTGCTGCTGCTGGACGAGCCGACGACGGCGCTGGATGTTACCGTAGAGGCCGGCATCGTGAAGCTGGTTGCCGATATCAGCCGGAAGTTCGGCACTTCACAGATCTATATTTCCCATAACCTGGGGCTGATTCTGGAAACCTGCGACCGGGTATTTGTGATGTATTCCGGGGAAGTTGTAGAAGAGGGGACGATTGACTCGCTTTTTACCTGGCCCCGGCACCCTTACACCCACGGCCTTTTTGCCTGTATACCCTTACCGACGGCCGATAAGAATGCGGCGCCGCTCAAACCGATTCGGGGTCAACTCCCGTTGCCGTTTGAACGGCCCCGGGGCTGTTATTACCACCCCCGCTGTGATCATTTCAAACCGGGGTTGTGCAATGTTGATCATTTCAAAATGGAGCATGTTGAGGGGAGTGCCGCAGACCATCGTGTGCGCTGTTTACGCTGGAGAGAGATCGACCATCGCCGAGAGGCGCCGGGAGGTGAAGTCAAAGCGCCGTTGGAACTCGGTAAACGGGTCCTCAACGTAGACGGCCTCAAGAAATACTACGAGGTTCGAGACAGCTCGTTGCGGGCTTTAGTTACCGGTAAAAGAATTAAATATGTCAAAGCCAATGAGGAGTTGAATTTTACGGCCAGAGAGGGAGAAACGGTCGCCATCGTGGGTGAATCCGGCTGTGGCAAATCAACCTTTGCCAAAGTGCTGATGGGTTTGGAAACCGGTACCGAAGGCGAAATACGTCATAAAGGCAAAGATCTTTCAGATACGGCTGTCCGGGACCGCAGTGCCAAACAGATTAGCTCGCTGCAGATGGTATTTCAAAATCCGTTTGATACCTTGAACCCAAGCCACAGTGTTGGCGGGCAGATTTCACGCGTTATCAAGAAATTCGGCGTGGAGACAGAAAAAAAGAAGATATTTGACCGTGTCATGAACCTGCTGGATACGGTCAAACTACCCCGGGATTTCTATTTCCGCAAACCCCGGCAGCTGTCGGGCGGGCAGAAGCAGCGGGTCGGTATTGCGCGCGCATTTGCCGGAAACCCGAGTATGGTGATCGCCGATGAGCCGGTCTCCGCGCTGGATGTCTCTGTCGCGGCGGCGGTGACAGAGCTGCTGATGGAGATTCAACGCGAGCATAGAACCACGCTGCTTTTCATCAGTCATGATCTGAGTGTCGTGCGCTACCTGTCGGATCGCATTGTGGTCATGTATCTGGGGCATATTCTGGAGCGCGGGACGACGGAGCAGATCTTCGCGCCGCCCTATCACCCTTATACGGAGGCGCTGTTATCAGCCGTGCCGATTGCCGATCCCGAAGTGACCAAGCGCGAAATCGTGCTGGAAGGAAACCTGCCCAGCGCAATGAAGCCACCCAAGGGCTGCCCGTTTTGTACCCGCTGCCAAAGCAGAATCGGCGAGATTTGTGATAATGAGATGCCGCCGGAACAGATTGTGGTCGATCGGCACGTCATTAAATGCCACATACCGATCGAAGAGTTGAGTAAGGTGGAGCCGGTCATCCATGTACCGGATGAATCGGAACGCCTCCACGCACAGCAATGAAAATGGTCCGGTGCTTTTAGCCTGTTAAGGTGTCAAATATTCTGAAATCGGCTTTGTTCGATGCGTGATTTCTGGACTAGGTTACCCCCGTGCCAAAGATATAGCGCAAGCAACGATATGGTTTCCGTTCGCATTACATGCGGCACCCATCAAAAAAACCCTTGATGAATACTTTGAAGCCAGCCAGGATGGTTCCACTAAACCGCGTTTGGCAAAGGATATTCAATTCCACCTCACATTGGCAGAAGCCTCGGAAGAATCCATATCCGTTCAGATTTTACGTTATTTGCTCGACTTTCTATATTTGCGTTTTGAACAGGAGTTGTTTTAACTCATCCTCAGGAAACGGTTGAAAAGGAACATCAGGCCATCTATAAAGCGGTGGCTGATAACGACTTGACCGCTGCTCTCAAAGCCGTGAGAGGTCATCTTAGAAACGTTTATGCAATCGTGATGAAAGGGATTCAGAACAGGTTAATGGAAGAGAAAAAAATCATTGTTTAACGATGAATCCAATGAAGCACTTTTTGAAACAGCAAAATGATGCCGACCATTACGGCAGGCCATTTATCAAAATGCAGGGCCTGAAAAATGATTTTATCATTGTCGATGCCCGAACAATGGATTTTCAACCGACAGTTAAGGAAATCATCCAAATATGTGATCGGCGAATCGGAGTTGGAGGTGATGAATTGGTGATTCTCGAGCCTCCAAAAATGAAGCCCCAGGATTTACCGGCTGTTTTCATGCGAATCATCAATCCCGATGGTCGTGATGTCGAGGCTTGCGGAAATGCCACCCGATGTGTGGGCTGGCTTCTTTTCGAGGAGAGCGGCATGGATGATAGCATCATTGAGACAGTGGCAGGCTCGCTGCGGTGCTTCCGTGAAGGAGAGAAACAGGTTGCGGTGAATATGGGCCGACTTCGAACAGTCTGGAATGAAATTCCCCTTTCAAGCGAAATGGATACCCTGCATCTTGAAATCGGTGCCGGACCGCTTCGGGACCCAGTCGGTATGAACATAGGCAACCCTCATGCTGTCTTCTTTGTAGACGACCTTGAAACGGTGGATCTTAAAAAATATGGTCCACAACTGCAGAAACACCAGATCTTTCCGGAAGAGGCCAATATCGGTGCGGCACAAATGATTGACGCCAAAACCTTAAAACTCTCGGTCTGGGAACGGCCCGGGGTTATGACCAATGCCTGCGGTTCTGGTGCCTGCGCTGCTGTTGGAGCCGCCCATCGCCGGGGACTGACCCAAGAAAAAAAGATGACCGTTATCATGCCGGCCGGATCCTTGACCATTGAAATTGGTAGAGACGATGTGACCATGACCGGTCCCGTGGAACTCACTTTTACCGGCTATCTTCCGGTTCACGATTAAATTTCTTATGTTGATAAAGGAACGTCTTTCTCATGAATGCATATGAGCGGATGGATGCTGCCATTCACCTAAAGCCCACGGATCGTGTTCCTAACGCACCGTTTTATGAAGCACCGATTTGTACCTACTTCAGCCATTCCCTAAAGGATGCGCTTCTTGGAGGGCAGGTGATGGCAGAAACCCATCTGGCAGCACTTGAAGCGTTTCATTTCGATTGGGTCATGGTGGGAATGAGCCTGATCGGAGGCATTATTCCCGAAGCCCTGGGGTGCCGGGTTGCGTATCCTGACAACGCCTTCCCCATCATCGAAGAGATTCCGGTTAAATCCATGTCTGACATTGATTCTGTGGCCGGAGCCAACATCCAGACCAGATCAATGGAACAGTTTTTAAAAGGGATTTCTCTCATGCATGAAGCGCTTAAAGGACAAGTGCCCATCGCCTGTGAGTACATCTCTCCATTTACCATCGCTACCCGGCTTCGGGGCACCAACGAAATTATGGAAGATGTATACGATTTTCCGGATTTGATTACAGAATTGCAGAACGTTTTGGTACCGTTGGACATTGAGGTGGGCAGACTGCTCATTGAGGCTGGGGTTGAATACATCTTTTACGGTGCTGATATGGAGTGTCCGTTGTTGATTTCTCCCGATCACTATAAAACGCTGGTGCATGAGCCCACAAGCAGCGTTGTGCGTGCCCTCTCGAATATGGGGGGGCGTGTCCTGCCACACATGTGCGGCGACATCGTGAAAACCCGTATTGTGAATTTATTTTTGGAAATGGACATCCAAGGGATCATGCCCGGAAATCTTACCCAGGAAAAGGTTCTGGATCTCCGGATTCTCAAGGAGGCCGTTGCCGATCGGGTCTGTATTTTCGACGACTTAAATCCTAACGGGTCCCTTTTGACGGGAACCCCCGATGAAGTTTCCCTTCAAACCCGCCGTCATCTTGAAAATGCCAGGGGTATGAGAGGATATATTTTCTCCACCGCAGGAACCACATCACCTATTATCCCCAGAGATAACTTCGACGCCATGAATCAGGAGGTATTGCGCTTTGAATAGAGCTGTCGGAAATATTAACAAAGAAACGCTGGATATGGTGCACCGCCATTCTTTGCACATTTTGGAACAAACCGGTATCCGCTTCATCAGTGACGAAACGCTGAATGTTTTTAAGAAACAGGGTTTCAAGGTTCATGAAACAACCGTCTATTTCACAGAAAAAGAAATTCTCAAAGCCCTTGAATATGTTCCCGACGCATTTACAGTTGAAGCCCGAAACCCCTCAAAAAATATCCTCGTGGGCGATAACCATTATGTGGTAGCGCCCGGGTACGGCCCGCCGTTTATCATTGAGCCCTCTGGTGAGAAAAGGGATGCGATCCTGTCGGATGTGCATCAGTTTTGCAAGCTGGTTCAGACATCAAAGTTTCTGGACTTTAACAGTTCTATTGTCGTACACCCCAATGACGTGCCATCTCAAACCGCCCATCTTGATTTATTGCTGGCAACGCTTACCCTCACCGATAAACCCATCATGGGGAGTTCCGTATCAAGAGAGGCTGCCATGGACACTTTGCGACTGGCTGAAATGGTTTGGGGAGATATCGATAACCCGGTCATGATTTCTTTGATCAATTCCCTCTCACCGCTCCAATACGCCCAAGAGATGACAGAAGCGTTAATAATATTTGCCAAGGCCGGTCAACCGGTGGTGATCCACTCCGCCTGTACATTGGGCGTTAGCGGTCCCATCACGCTCGCTGGATCGCTGGTGATCTCAAATGCCACCACCCTGGCAGGCATCTGCCTGGCCCAGCTTGTCCGGCCCGGTACGCCGGTCGTTTACGGTTTGGGCGGCAGTACCGTCAATATGGGCACCGGCGCATACCGTAATGCTTCGCCCGAGGATGTCAAACATACTGCCATTGCCGCAGCCATGGGCAGTTACTACCAGATCCCGTGCCGTGGACAGGGCGCACTGACAGAATCATTTTGCCTGGACTATCAGGCCGGAATGGAATCCAGCATGATGTTGACCACAGGCGCGCTGAGCGGCGTCAATGTCGGTATTCATGCCTGCGGTACCTATGGATCCATGTTGGCCATGAGTTTTGAAAAATTTTTGGCAGACGAGGATTTATGTGGGTCTATTAAGCACCTCATCCAGCCGATTGGGCTGACAGAAGATGCATTTGCAATCGATCTTATTCAAGAAACGGGACCTGCCGGAAACTACCTGACAACAGATCATACTTTTAAACGCTGTAGAAATGAACTTTTTGACTCTGATTTCAGAATGAGTGTTTCTCATGACAAATGGATAGACATTGGGCCGGAGAAAATGATTCAAAGCGTGACGCAAATGGTTGAAAATCGATTGGCATCTTACACCAAACCGGATATGGATCCTAAAATTGAAAAAGATCTGTCACAGTATGTCATGAGACGGAAAAACGACGGAGAACACGTTAAAAGCCGCTTTAAATCTAGTAACAACTGATTATTAATCGATTCGTGATTTTTGAACAAGATTTCCACCGCGCCAAAGGTACAAGGCGAGCAGCGTCACGAATTCGGACCGCATCGCATGCGTCAGCCACGAGCGATGATACAGCGGGACGCCGATCGGCCTGTTTGTCCACCCATCGTCCCCCATTTTCCAGAACGTCGGACCGGTCAGGGGCAGATAAACTTCCTCCGCCGCATGGCGATGGGGGGGATACTCGGTACCGGGCGCCAACAATAAGAATCCACAGGCGATATGGTCGCTGGCAATCGGACCGCGTTTTCCGATCATCTCGGCCCATCCATATTTTTTCAGGAATGCAGCACTAAAATCTTCTGCCACGTACGTCTGCCCCCACTGAAGATATTGCATCGACGCCCTAAACCCGTTGACGATAAAGGCGACCTCGGCCTGGGTTGCCTGAACCACCGCGTGCATACAGGAAATAACGGGGAGTGGATTCGGCAAAATGGCCCGGGTTTTAAAGGGTTCGGAAGGCCAATTCGCTAAGAAAGGCTCCATGTACGCATCGTTTAGACCGTGCAAATACGTATGCACACTGGCGACAAGCTCGATTGCGTTAGCTTCGGAATTTAACATATTCTGCAAATTTCAATCCATTCACTCGCAATCCTTGGATTCTAACAAAAACGATCGATTGACACAATGGGCTTGGCGGGCGCATAATTCTGAGAACCAATTGGCACAAATTTGAAAGGAGAAAACCTATGTCAGCAGGTATTGCAGGAACCCCGTACCATCCCCTTTCCGAACAGGATGTTGAAACCGTGCATAATGCCGCTCTAACCATCCTGGAAACAACCGGTGTCACTTATGAAGAGGGACTTTCCGAGACGGTTGACATGTTGGCGCAAGCGGGCGCCGCTGTGGACCGGGCCGCCGCGCGGGTGCGTCTTCCCCGAACGCTGATAACCGAACAGGTGGCCACGTCACCAAGTCGGGTGATTCTTTACGGTCGCGAACCCAGGCACGATCTCGATGTCGGAGGACATCGCGTCCATATGGGCTCCGGTGGAACCGGGTTGAAGGTTTTAGACCTGGAGAGCGGCAAAGCACGGCCGACGATTTTGAAAGATCTGTATCGAATCGGCCGCCTGGTGGATCGACTGGATAATATTCATTTTTTCATGCGCCCTTGCGTGCCCCACGATATCCCCCCCGAGGCCTATGATATTAACAGTTATTATACATGCCTGCGGGCGACCTCGAAACATTTCATGACGGGAGTCAATACACCTGCCGGAGTTGAGGATGTGATTGACATGGTCGCGATGATCGCCGGTGGCCGAGACCAATTAATCGAAAAACCGTTTATTTCCTTTGTGAGCTGCAACATCATCAGCCCCTTGAAATTATGTACGGATTCCACTCTGATCATGCAGGCCGCCATCCGCAACCGGATCCCGGTCGCTTTGTCCAGCGCCCCCATGTCCGGTTCCACGGCCCCCATGACAATGGCAGGCTTGCTGGCCCAATTGCATGCGGAGGAACTGGCCGGTATTACCATCTGCCAGCTGACCAATCCTGGTGCGCCGCTTTTGTATGGCGGGATTGCCGGAATGGCCAATATGGCGAGTATGGGATATCTCGGCGGCGCGGTGGAGTGCGGCATGATGAATGCGGCCATCCATCAGATGGCGCATCATGTGGGGGTGCCCAATTACAATTCGGCCGCCCTGACCGATTCTAAAGTGCCCGACATTCAGGCCGGTTGGGAAAAGGGCCTAACCAGTTTGCTGGCCGCCATGGGCGGATCCAACTATGTCCATCATGCCGCCGGCATGCTCGAATCCATGGCAGCGGTGGCCTACGAACAATATGTCATTGACGATGAAATCATCGGCTCTTGCATGAAGACCTTAAAAGGCATAACCGTGGACGCGGAACATTTGGCCCTGGAAGTAATCGACCAGGTCGGACCAGGCGGCAATTTTATGACCGCCGAGCATACCATGAAACATTTGCGCACTGAATACTTTCAGGGCAATGGTGTAACAGATCGCACAAACCGGGATCAATGGGAAAAAGACGGTGCTCAGGATGCTCGTGAACGCGCCCGCCAGATGGTCAGAACAATCTTGGGCGAGCCGGAAAAATCATATATTCCCGAAGACGTGGATCGCATGATTCGTGACAGGTATGAGATTTTGCTATAAACATTTTAGCATGCGTTCACAGGTTTATTCGCCTTTGGCAGCGCCGTAGGCGACAAGGGTTCAGAGTTCACCGTTCAGCCTGCGACGAGCTCATCCGAATCGGGTTAGGGACAAGGGCTAAATTGAAGACCCGGCGTTGGGCCTGATTCTTGACATTCAAACACAAATTTTCTAACACTTTTTGGCATTCTGGGTGATTGTTTGCCTGAGCACATCTTTGCGAATCTTCCCGCTTTTGGTCATGGGCATCTCTTCTAAAAATTCGATCTCGCGCGGGTAGGCATGCTTTTCCAGTTTGTCCTTTACAAATTCCCGGATATTTTCCTCGAGCTGTTCATCGGCTGCAATATTTTCCCGTGCAACGATGAAGGCCTTGACGATTTCACCGCGCACGTCGTCCGGTGCCCCCAGGACACAGACATGCTCCACCGCCGCGTGGGACATCAGGCACGCCTCGACCTCCCCCGGACCGATCCGGAAACCGCCGCTCTCGATCAAATCGTCCGCCCTTCCGGTAAAATAGAAATATCCGTCGGCGTCTTTTTTGCCGTAATCCCCGGTCCGCAGCCAATCGCCGATGTATTTAGCTGCGGTGGCATCCGGATTGTTCCAGTATTCCAGGAACATGACCGGATCCGGCTTTTTAACGGCAATCTCTCCGATACTACCGTTTTCGACCGGGTTTCCCGCCTCATCGATGATCTCTACAATATGACCGGGGACGGCCTTGCCGATACTCCCCGGGACAACAGGCATCACTTCCGAACAGAATCCCACCACCAGATCACACTCGGTCTGACCATACTGCTCGTTGAGTTCTACGCCAAATTGAGTCCGGCACCATTGGTAGAGTTTTTCCCCCAGGATTTCACCGCCGGCCGTGAGTGACCTCAAGTCGATCCGGTATCTATCGCGGGGGTTTTTCACGGCGCTCATCATCAAGCGCAGCACGGTCGGGACGACCATGAGGTTGCGAACCCGGTATTTATCCATCATAAAAAATGCCTTTTCCGGGTCGAATTTCCTGGGCCGGTAAGCCAGCACGGGAACGCCGTGATGCAGGGACGGGAACAGTGCGTCGTATGAACCGCCGATGTAGGCCCAGTCCAGCGGTGTGTACAACAGGTCTCCCTTTTTGGGGAACAGGTTGTGCAGGAAATCAAACCCCGGCAGAACTCCCACCAAAATCCGGTGGCCGTGCAAAGTGCCTTTGGGCTGGCCGGTCGTACCGGAGGTGTAGATGATCAGCGCAGGGTCCTCCGGCCGGGTCGGTTCCGGATCGAAACGGTCATCTCCGCGAGCCATACTCTCCCAAAAATTGAACACTCCCTCCCGTGGAGCGGCGTCGAGCGCTATCACCAGCTTTAGAAATGGGAGGCGGCTTCTGATTTCGAGTATCTTTGGCAGGTTCTGATTATCGGTGATGACGCACGCAGCCCGGCTGTCCTGGAGCCGGTACTCGAGGGCCATGGTGCCAAACAGGGTGAGCAGGGGCAGCGCAACTGCGCCCAGTTTATAGGCGGCGATATGTGAAATCAGCGTTTCCGGGCACTGGGGGAGCAGGATGCCGACTCGGTCGCCTCTTTCAACACTATTTGCCCTCAGGGTGTTGGCCAGGCGGTTGGACCATCCTTTGAGCTCATGGAAGGTGAACGTTCGTTCTTTGTCATCCGTGCCGACATGAATCAGCGCCACGCGTTCCCGGTCGCAGGCCCACTTGTCGCACACATCCACACCGATGTTGTACCTTTCCGGGAGCTGCCAATTGAAGTTATGGTATACTTCTTTGTATGTCCGGCCTTTTAGCATTATTTCTTGGTCATGCGGTCCAGCTTCTCATTTACCAACGCCTCCTGCGCATTGGAGGTGATGCAGGTGAGCAGATGAGAGGCTTCCAGTTCCAGAATCTGCTCGAAGCCGGCATGCAACCCCTGGTCGATGGCGATGCGCGACAATTTTAGAGCCAAGGCCGAACGGCCGTTGATTTTTTCACACATCGCCAGGGCCTCTTCCAGCAGCCGGTCGCCAGGTACTATTTTGTTGACCAACCCGATCTTCAACGCTTCTTCGGCATCCACGAAATCGCCGGTGAATATCAGCTCCTTTGCCTTTCCCAGGCCGACAACCTGTGATATCAGCTTGGTGCCCGCGCTTGTGACGGTCAGACCGACGCCGGTTTCCGGAAACCCGAAATGAGCATCCTGAGATGCAATTCGAATGTCGCAGCTCAGGGCAAATTCCAGGCCCCCGCCGACGGCATACCCGCGCACAGCCGCAATCAGGGGTTTGCCCAATCCGAGGATCACCCGCTGAACATCCTGAAGCCCGTCCACCTCCCGGACCCACTGTTCAAAGGATTTGCCCTGGGAGGTCTCCTTGAGATCCTCACCGGCACAAAAAGACTTCCCGGCCCCTGTCAGGATTACCGATGCCACATCCGGGTCCGCACCGGCTTCTCGAAGCCGTTGAATAAGGCCGGTCAGGAGGTCTTCGTTTATGGCATTGAGACGCTCCGGCCGATTCAGGGTGATGATCCCGACACGATCTTCTTTTCGATAAAGTACGGCGTTATTCGGCAATGGCTTTCTCCTTTTTGTTGGCGTTCACAAACGATATACACCCAGTTCTTTTTCCGCTTCTTCGATAATCGTTCGAATATTGCTGCGAACATTTTCGGATAGCGGTGACGGCTCATAGGCTTCAAGAATACGGATCACTTTTTCATTGGCACGTTTGTACATATCCAGGCTTCCGCCACTTACCGGCCTTTAATCTGCGCTTCATCGGTCCACCTCCTCAATTATGAGAATTAATAAACGCTTTAAGATCTTTGTCCATCCCGGAATCGAGAAATGTTTGCGGTGCATTCTCCAGTCGTTTTTTCCAAACCTTATTCGCCAGTACCGTCAAATCTTCCGAACCACCTTCCTCCCAATCACTATAACTATTCCAATTAGATATCGTCGGTCTCCACATGTCCCGAAAATGTTCTAGTGTATGCGGGTGCGTCAAGCACTCTCCAAGACTGCCAAGTTCTTGAATCAGCCTTAATGTCGCCTCCGTACGCGTGACTTCCATTCCCATGCAAATGCGCTTAACCCTTTTATACAGCTCCTCATCAATGATAATTTTCTCATAAGAAGTCGTCATGATGTTGTCCAGAACGCCCAACGCCTCATAGATGATCTGTGCGCCGCCTAGCATCGCCAGCATCAGATTCTGCATGGTCTCATAACCGGCTTGACAATCAGGCGTTTTCGAATCCGTGAGCCCCGCCATACTTCGCGTGGGTATTTTGTAAAGATCTTTGGCCATCTGCAACACCAGGATATTGGGCAGCATGGCTTCGGGCGTGCCGGTACTGTAGCTGGCAGTTTTTAGCCAGGCCACGGTTGAAGAAGGGCTCCATACGACAGGATTTCCGGGATTCACAAGCTGTATGTAGATTGTCCCGGCCAGCAATTCTGTATTCTGCTGCAGGGCGATGCCCATCAGATCCAAAGGCCCGGTTATGCCCCCCATCAATGCCGGCGTAAGCATAATCGGTTGGTTACGCTCTGCAAATGCCGTCATTACGTCCAAAGCACCTTCAGAATAGAAAAGAGGGCTGTTCGTGCCCACACTGGTGCCGACGACATAGTGGTTTTTGAGCACATCGTCTTCACCGAAAGCCATCGCCACCATTTGCAGCGTTTCTTTTGCCTGGTCTCTGTGGGGTGCAAAATAGCTCACCAGAGGCTTGTTCGTGTGTTTAAGTGTCTCATATGTTACATATAGATGCCTTTTGGATGGATTAATATCGCTTGGGTCGCAAGGATTATTCCCCACAAAATCAGTCTCATCACTCATCTGGTGAATCGACTGAATTTTTCTGACGTCCTCAAGTTCTGCGAGCCTGCGCCCGTTTTCTAAATCCTGTACATATATGTTCCCCGCATTTGGTGCGAGTCGATATCCCTCGGTTCCGATAATGGTCGAAAAGTCACTATGCCTGGCCCGCCAATGAAATGCACTGGGAACCGTGCCCATTGATTTTTGTACAAGGTCTTTGGGGAAGTAGACGGTTTGTCCCTTTACTTTTGCCCCATGCCTCTTGAATATGCCCAGGGCCTTTTCGCTATGAAATACACATCCGGTCTCACCCAATATTTTCACTGATGCTTCATGAATAGGCAAAAGATCATTTTGCGCAGCGATGGTCAAACGAAGCTTCATATTTGGTGTGGTCCTCCTTATGTATCACAGAATTCTATAGAATAGCGCTTGTCATAACCGGCTTCAGGTCCCGTCATTCTATTTTCGATCGTTCAATGGTGGCCGGCATGCTTCAGTATAAATATCCTCAACCGGAGTCCATTCTTCCTTCACCTTTTCACCAAAAATAACCATTGTATGCAGTGGTTCATCTCCCAGGCTGTTGAGGCCATGAATGACATTCGGGCCGATATAGAGCGCCGAACCCGGAGTCAGAACTTCTTCCTGATCACCCACCCACATGGTCCCATTACCCGAAATAATATAATAAATCTCAGGATCGCCGTGGTAGTGGTGTGTGTAGTGACAGCCGCCATCGATGTCAAAGATTGACACGCACATCTCCTGGGTGTTGCCCCGGCTGCGGTCGAATAGATATCGTGCTCTTAGTTTGAAACCTTTAGTCAACTCCACAGATTCCCATGACTCGAAGTCTTCGCTCAGAGCCCATCTGGTTTTTGACTTGTTCAAGATATCACACTTTAATGCTGCATCCTCATCAGCCGGTTTATAATCGATCAATTGGGGGGTCTCATCACAAGCATATGTGTAAACGAAACGGAGCGGGTCATTTGATATGGCCTCGATCGAGTGGGGTTTGTTGGCAGGAAAAAATGCAGCCGAATCGGGCCCCAGCGCCACCGTTTGCTTTCCCAGGCGGACTTTTGCTTTGCCGGATAAAAAATTCAATGCCATTTCATGCTGATGTGTGTGCAGAGGAATTTTTCCGCCAGGGGCTATTTCTGCATGTCCGAAGATGAATTCGTTCGATCCTCCCTTTTCCCTGTTTAGAAGCTCTTTATAACGATAGGCATGCCAATTCTGATCGGGCAGCTGTTGCCATGTGGTTTCTCCGGTATGAAAGTGGATGCGGTTCATTTTGTACATTCGCACCTGTCAAATTTTCGGCAAATTATTCACCAACGATCGTCGGGTGCAGGGCTACGGTATCGCCCGCCGATTATTGGAATCGAGAGAGATTCAGTTCACCAAGGGGAATGGATGTTTTTCCTTCACAAATCAGTTCCTGAATCAGTTTAGCGGATCCGGGTCCCATGCCGATACCATGCCCATTGTGACCACACGCCATAATAAAACCCTCAATCCCATCGACCCGGCCCAATATCGGCAGATCGTCGTCCGTATGGGGGAAGAAATTCGCATAGGAGCGAATGACACGGACATTTTTCAGCATCGGCATCGCTTCCACATTTACCCTTGCCATGAGTTCGATTTCCTCTTGAATAATCCCTTTGTCGTATCCGGCATCCCGCCAGCTGGCACCGATGAGCAGATTTCCGGCGGCCTGCTGGCTGATAATCAGGCCGCAACCCAATCCGCCTGTTTTTCCGGTATCTTCTTCCACCATATACGAGGCGCCCATTATGGGATGTGTTACGCAGGGCGGTAGCTGCTCGGTGACCAACATGGCCAGTTGAAAGGGCGTGATCGGGACTTCAAGTCCAATCATTTCCCCGATGAAGCACCCCCAGCTCCCTGCGGCGTTGACCACGATGTCGGTTTTTATGGTTCCTTTGTCGGTTACAACGCCCCGGATTTTTCCACCGACAACTTCAAGTCCGGTTACTTCCGTGTGGTGAAATATTTTTGCGCCAAGCTTTTGGGACTGCAAATTCAATGCAGTGACCAGAAAAATGGGGTTGGTCGTTCCGTCCTGGGCACTGTAAACGGCGCCCAGGACTCTTTCCTGCGAAAGATGGGGCTCCAATTCCAAAACCTGTTTGGCATCGATCATCTCCAGGGGATATCCGTCTTCCGTCCTTGCTTCCACATGGGCCTTCACATAGGAAACCTGGTTTTCATCGTCGATGACCAGCAGCCCGCCATTGTGGACATATTCAAAGTCCAGGTCCAGTTCATCCTGCAACTGCCGGTGTATGTCGAAACTGTGCATGGCCAGTCGGATATCAATGCCGGGTTTTCTCGTGATTGACCAGACAAATGCGGCATTGGCTGCGGACGCTTCCCCGGCTTGAGAACCCTTGTTTAGCAGGACAACGTTTTTTCCGGCCCGGGCTAAAAAATAGGCCGTCGCAGAACCGACCACCCCTCCACCGATGACGACGATTTCAGCTTCCCTTGGGAACATGCGAATTCCTCCATGTTTATAAGCGAATAGGTCTCCACACCGCCCAAATGATAGCGGCTGATCTAAACCGCAGGTTTCGACGCGGCCAGCACGCCCAGGGCAATCGGTTTTATAGAAGGCCGCGGAAGCAGATATCCCACCTCCTCAGACGGCACATCCTTCAAACGTCTCATATACTCGATCAGCGCAGGTCCGCACATTCGACCTTCGCATGATCCCATGCCCATGCGCGTCATGCGTTTGACGTCCTTTATCCGGGTTGCCCCATTTGCTACGGCCTCTTTGAGTTCCCTGAGTGTGATTTCCTCACATCGGCAGATCGCGGTGTCATCTGTTGCCAGCTCGTAAAGCCCCTGCCTGGGTTCGCTGATTAGATCAAGAATTTTCCGGAACCGGTTTATTGATTTCAGGCGTTTTAGGGAGGGTTTTAGGATCCGGTTTTTGTCCGCTTTTGAAAGGTGATTCAAGGCGTGTGCGATTGAAACACCGGCAATGATGCCCTCCGCAACGGCAACCTTGCTCCCGGCAACACCGGCGCCATCTCCCACGGCATAGATCCCGGGAACGGTTGTTTCCATGTTATCATTTCGAATGGGAACATAGCCGCCTAACCTCAGATCGTATGTATGCCAGCATTCGCCCAGCAAAGTCAGCTCTATTGAGGATACCAGGCCGTATCCCAGACACACGGTATCCACTTTGACGGTTCGCTCGGTACCCGGTTTGGGTCTCCACCGTTGGTCAGCCTTTGCGATCAGGGCTTCTTCCACGCGCCCGGCTCCACGGGCCTCAAGAATGATGTGTCTACGCAGCAGCGGGACATCGGCTTTGCGGATGCTGCGCAGGTATCTCAAGCCTTCCTTCAAGAGGTCCCAATTGCCCCATAACCCCGCTAGTCCCTTATACCCGTTTTTGCCGACCGCGCCGGCTTCTAAAATGGCCTCGATCCGACCGCCGGCCTTGAGTATCTGATGGGCCAATACGAGTTGCAGCGGCCCGGTACCGGCAAGCAGGATGTTTTGTCCTGGGAGGACCCGATCGTTCTTGACGAGCCGCTGAGCACCTCCTGCCGTGAAAACACCCGGCAGGGTCCATCCCGGAAATGGCACCGGTCGGTCATACGCGCCGGTGGCCAAGAGGAGTGCCTTGAAGCCGAGCGTTGAAGATCTGCCGTTTCGTGCAAACGCCAACGTGTGGTTCTTGAATATACCCCATACGGTTGCGTTGTTCAAATACTGGATTCGATCCTTCATAGAGCTGAATTGCTGTTGCAGTTCCAGCCCATTGGTATGGTCCTTGCCCAAAACATCGCAATCGGTGATCGTGAAGCCCTGGTCGAGCTGACGGTAGATTTGTCCTCCGATGCTTTCATTTTCATCCAGGAGTGTTACCTTGATCCCGGCTTTTGCGGCTTCCATGGCAGCGACAACACCTCCCGGCCCGCCTCCGATGACTGCGAGTTCCGATTCGATCAATGTTAAAGCCCCCCTTTTTTACTTCTTGGCTGGTCCTCAACCCGGCATCCCGGGGTCGCCGGCGTCTGGCAGGCCTGGGTATTGGGCACGCCATTGATGATCATACGGCACTCTTGGCAGAGTCCGATACCACAGTAGAGTCCCCGGGGCTGTTCGTGCTTGTTGGTATGGCGAAGCGTTCTAAAACCGGATGCGATTAGAGCAGCTCCGATAGTTTCTCCTTCATAAGCAATGACCTTTTCGCCATTTACGAGAATTTCAAATGGCTTTCCCCTTTCTGCACCTTTATAAATTCTTTTGTCTGCCGTACGCATCATTCACTCCTCCGACAAGTACATAGCTCCCTCTTTGATTTGGGACGGGTTTCCGGACGTTGCCACAAAAACATTTCCCTTAATTCTCAGAATCATATACCTAAATTACTTCAACGCGGTATTAATATTTAGTGAAAATCAGGCATGTATGATCTGCTCCAGTCTGGAATCGATGTCATCGGGCAGCGATGGCGGCGTGTAGGATTCCAAGGCCCGGCTGATCGCTTCTTTTGCATTGCTTCGCATCCCCGTCAGGTTCGGGTCCGAGGTTGTCTCCAGCATGCCGCGACTGGTTATGGAAGGAATCCACATCTCCTTTCTAAAATTTTCGAATGTGTGTTCACGGTCAAGAAATGTTCCCCCAGGCCCGACCTTTTTAAACATTGACAAATCGGTTGTGTAATCATTGACGAGGATTCCCTGGAGAACGCGCTGGACATACCCGGCAACCTCGTGGTCGACCATCAGCGCTTCCTGTGACATGGTGTTTTCTTCGGCAAAGAGCCCCATGCCCAGGATCATATTGGTCCCGGCCAGCGCCGGAAGGAGTGCGGTGCCCAGTTTTTCCATCCCCATCTGTACATCGATCAGTTTTGAATCCGCCAGGATTCCTCCCCCGCCCGAAGGCAAATTATAGAATTTCGCCATCTGCGTTGTCCCCACCCGAAGCATCCCGAATTCGGGTCCCCCATGAGAGACACCGGCGGACTTCATGTCCAGTATTCTGGACCAGCTCGCATAGACCACAGGCACGGAGGGGTTCACCAGTTTGGCCAGCACAAAACTGTTCAGGAGCTCGGCGTTGGCGGCAATTAAAGTGGCTGCCATGGTACAAGGGGCTGTCCCCCCGCACATCGGACCCGATTCGATAAACAGCGGCAATCCCTTTTCGGCGCCGCCGACGATGAGTTCCGATGAATCGCATCGAAGCGTTAACGGGCTTGTCAGTGTCACTAAAATGGAAAAAAACGGCTCCCGTTGCAGGGCATCAAGACCGCCGGCCACCATGATCGCCATTTGGATGATCTTTTCCAGATTTTCTTTTCCCTTTGCCTGAATCACAAGATGTTTCCTCGCGTGCATCAACCCGATCTTGAATTCATAAAGATCGCTCAATTCTGCCGGGACGTCCGACGGTGTTCCCGGCGTCAGCATGAAGTGAGGGGGATCGAGAACATCGGCCAGATGAAACATTTCGATGAGATCTTGAGACGTAGCAGGCCGATATGTCTCGGTTTCCAGATCCATGGCGTTGGAGGCAAAACCGATGGTGCCGAAATAGGATCGCGCGCCCCCGATAATCATGGGCAAAATTCCATCCCGACCGTACAATCGAACACTCGGTGAACATTTACGCAGGGTGTCGTTAATGAGATGACTGGGCAGTCGAACAATTTGGGCCGAAAAATCGACTTCTGCGCCGCCTTGCTTATATATCTCGAGTACCTTCTGATCATGCACGTGAACGCCTACATCCCAAAGCAGCTCTCTGGACGCGCAATCAATTTCGTGCAGTTCATCATCGTTCAATATATGTGTTGTGGGAATCACGTCCTTTCTCCTTTCTTGTTCCTTACATGGATGTTACATTATTAAATTGGCGATCGGAATTTAAACGAGCCCCCCTTCATTTAAAGGCCTGTTCTCAAGAATTCGTTCAGGCCCGAAGATCGACAAATCGAGAACCGGCGGTATACCGATAATCACTTCGGACAGGTATCGACCTACGGCCGGTGCCTGTTGGAGTCCATGGCCGGAAAAACCGTTGGCCAGATACAATCCCCTGATCTCCGGCCATTCGCCTAAAATGGCATTGCCGTCGAGGGTATTGACCGCATAAAGCCCGGCCCAGCCCCTTAAAAGCTTGAGCGTGTCGAAGGCCGGAACAAACCCGGCCAGCTCAGGCCAGAGTATTTCCAGGAATCGTTTGTCATCCCAGCTGAAGTCGAACCCGACCATATCCTCATCCATCGACTTTCCCAGAAGAATCTGATCACCGGTCTCGGTTCTAAAATAGAGCCCTGAGGGCAGGACGGTCAGCGGAAGCGGTCCATCGGGGTTCACGGCCGGATCGAGTGCGAAAATCTGTCGTTTGACCGGATCGACGGGAA
The DNA here is from genome assembly GCA_964530095.1 of uncultured Desulfobacteraceae bacterium. Classification (GTDB taxonomy): domain Bacteria; phylum Desulfobacterota; class Desulfobacteria; order Desulfobacterales; family CAZHA01; genus CAZHAH01. The sequence goes on from CAZHAH010000037.1 coordinate 26,833, forward strand.
GATTCACCCCGGCCGTCTGAGCGACTTTGCCGGCCCATGCTCCGGCACAGTTGATTACATATTTGGATGTCAACCGTTCACCGGACCTCAGCCTAGCCCCGGCGATATGCCCTTCACGAGACACGAGCTCAACCACCTCGTCATGGATATATTCCGCACCCAACGACCTGGCCTTGGCCTTGTAGCCCATAAGCACCGCGTAGGCATCAAAGTGACCGTCCTGAGACCCGAAGGTTCCGCCTACCAATCCGGACATGTCATAAAGCGGATAGTGCTGCTCAATTTTAGCAGGTGACCACCACTCTATCCGGCAATTCAGGCTTTTCTGTAACTCCAGGGCCTCCCTGGCTGCAGGGCTGCTGCCTTCGTCAATAAGGAAAAGGTTTCCCTCGCGGTGATAGGCGATGTTCAGTCTATCCTCTCCAACCGACATGGTTTCCTCGAAATTATCCAGCACCTCAAACGTATACTGCGACACCTGGATGTTCTCTTTTAAGCTGAATTGGATGCGGGCGTTGGCCATTGACAGGGCGGTCGACGCCCGGGTGTAGGTTGGATCCATCTCCACCACGGCCACGTTGAGTCTGTTGTCCGCACGCACCAGATGATAAGCCGTGGACGAGCCCATGATACCACCGCCCACTATAATGACATCATACAGTCTTGTCCCCATATTAATCTCTCCTTTGAGCCAATTTTAAAACACCCCATTTCGGCTAATCTCTGCGTCAAACTCAAATTTTAATCCTCAAAATACTCAATGTATTCCTGCGGTTGCACGCAGTGAAGCGTCAGCGCAACATTTTCGCTTTCCTTGACCTTAACCAAACTGAAATGTTTTGAAACTGGCTCCTTTGTGATTATTTTGCCGAACTTCATGAGCGCCTGCTCCTTGTCGTTACGCAAAGCTTGCCTACCATTCCCTGTGAGACAATGGTAACCGTCAAATGTCTGTCTCATGGAGAAGATCTGGTTCAATTTTCAATTGACAATTATATTGATGAAATCATTATAGGGATTGGAAAAAGATCAAAAGACGGATATCTTCATGCGGCCGGCCTGATTACAACCGGTTCCATCTTTTCCAGCTTCTCCAGAGGAATATGGCAAAGTATTCGATGGCCTCTCCCGGATTTTTGCCAAGGGGGTTTCTCCGTTTCACATACCTTCCCGTTATCCGGAAGCATCTCGTGGCGCCTCGGACAGCGCGGATGAAAGACGCAGCCTTTGGGCGGGGACAGTGCGCTGGGCACGTTCCCGCTGAGACGAAGCTCTTTTTGCTCTACCTCCGGATCCGGTACGGGAACCGCCGACAGCAGTGCTTCGGTGTACGGGTGATAGGGGGGCATGTAGATGGCGTCGGCCGGCCCGATTTCAACCACATGACCCAGGTACATGACGGCAATGTCGTCCGAGAAATAGCGTACCACGCTCAAATCGTGTGCGATAAAAATCATGGATGATCCAAAAACCTGCTGGATCTCCAAAAGGAGATTGATGACGGCCGCCTGGACCGAAACATCCAGGGCCGAAACCGGTTCATCACAGACGATCAGATCGGGCCGGCTGGCCAGTGCCCGCGCGATACCTACCCGCTGTTTTTCTCCTCCGCTGAGCTGCCTGGGAAGACGATCATAAAACGTGGGTGGTAAGCGGACAGCCTTGAGAAGCTTGAGCACTTCCTCCTTGACCTGACTTCCGGCAGCGGTTTTAAATCGTTTGATCGGCCGTGCGATCTGCGAACCCACCGAAAATGAAGGGTTGAGTGTGGAATCCGGATTTTGAAAGACCATCTGCATCTCTTTTATCATGCCGGTGTCACGCTCTGTCACCCGTTGCGTGGCGTCAAATCCCATAAATTCCAATTCACCGCCTGTCACCGACTCCAGACCGATAAGCCCTTTGACCAATGTGGATTTACCGCACCCTGACTCACCTACAACGCCAAGGGTCCTGCCCTTGGCAACCCTTAAGCTGACATCATCCACGGCTTTGACAAACTTCTTTTCACCCAGTCCAAACAGGCTGACGACCGAGTTCGATTCCGCTGGATAGTAAACCTTGAGATTGTCAAAGGTGATCAGATCTTCTTTTGCATCTTCGGACCGATCCGGGACAAATGCCGCTGATTTGGTTTTGCGCCTTTTTTTCATGGCGGATGCATGATCTTCGATCTCCACCGCATATATGCAGCGTGCCGTATGATCCGATGTAATTTGCGTAAATTCCGGGCGGCTTTTGCGGCAGTCTTCCGTAACAAATTCACAGCGTGGCGCAAATATACACTCGGTTTTTGACCGCTCAGCCGGCGGCGGCACCCGGCCTCTGATGGGTTGCAGTATGGAACTCTCCTTGCTTTCCCCGAGCCGCGGCACGCATGCCAAAAGCCCCCGGGTATACGGGTGGCGCGGATCTCCGAAAATATCTTTTATAGGTCCGCTTTCCACCATTTGACCCGCGTACATCACGCAAAGGTAATCGCTTACCCGGGCGACGACCCCCAGATTGTGGGTAATGAAAATATTGGCGGCATTATAATCATGCTTCAGCTCCTCGAGGAGATCCAGCACAGCCGCTTCGACGGTGACATCGAGGGCTGTTGTCGGTTCATCCATGATAATGAGGGCCGGATTGTTGAGCATGGCCATAGCGATGACGATGCGTTGCTGTTGACCGCCTGAGATCTGATGCGGGTATCGGATCATGACATTCTCCACATCAGGCATGTTGACCCGCTTGAGCATATCCATGGATCGCTGCCAGGCTTCCTCCTTGGCCATGTCCCTGTGGGACGTCAACACTTCGGCAAGCTGCTCCCCCAGACGCACCGACGGATTGAGCGCCTGCATGGGATCCTGAAATACCATGGAGATCCTGTCCCCCCGCAGCCTTTTAAGCTCCTCCTGCGACCGGCCCACCAGTTCCTGCCCCTGGAAGCGAATACTTCCACCTACAATCTTACCGTTGGAACCGAGAAAATTGACAATCCCGAAGGCAATGGTACTCTTGCCGCATCCAGATTCGCCTACCAGACCAACAGTCTCGGTTTCACCCACTTTAAAGGAAACGCCCTGAATGGCTTCCACATCGCCCTTGCGAGTCTCATAATTTATTTGGAGGTTATCTATCTCGAGGACGGTATTGTTATTTGATGTACCAGAATCTTGCATGGATTGTTATTTACCTTTCAATCAAGCGGTTGTTTATTTTGATAAAAAAGTATTCGATTCCTTCGAGCCCATTATTTGCAACTGACCACGGATAACGGAATATTGACAATATTATTGATACTTCATTGACTCCTCGCGCAACCCATCAGCCAGCAGATTGAGTCCCACGACCAAGCTGGCAATTGCAACACAAGGCCACAGACAGGCCCAGGGGCTTCCGGAAAGAATGAACTCCCGCCCCTTTGCAACCATACTGCCCCAGTCCGGTGACGGCGGTGGTATCCCCAGACCTAAAAATCCCAGCGTTCCCATGGCAAAAATGGCATATCCCACCCGTAACATGGCATCGATGATGATGGGGCCGCGCGCATTGGGCAGGATCTCCACCAACATGATAAACCAAGCTCTTTCGCCCCGGGTTTCCGCCGCCCGGACATATTCCCGGGTCCGGATATCCATCGTCAAGCTGCGTACCAGGCGGGCAATTCCCGGGGTTCCCACGATCGTCATGGCAATGACCACATTGATGGCCGATGCTCCCAAGGCCGCCATGATGATCATATAAAGCAGAATAATGGGAACGGCCATCATGGCGTCCAATAGACGCATGATGATCTCATCGGTCCATCCGCCGTGGTATCCACCCAAAAGTCCTAGTATGGATCCAATGACTAATGCGACCAAAACTCCCCAAATGGCGGTTCCACCGGGTATCCAATAGTTTTCTGTTATCGGGAGAATAACCAGAACCACCCTGGCGCCATAGATTAGACGTGACCAAAGATCTCTTCCCAGCTCATCCGTTCCGAGAAAATGCGCCTTTGAAGGGCCTTGATTGGGGGCCTTCCAGTCCTGTTCCAGTGGCGTATAGGGCGTCAACAACGGCGCAAATATGGCCACAAATACCCAAAATAGGACCAGCACCAAACCAACGGTGGCAATTTTCGATGAAAAGAGAATGGAGAGCCCGGTCCACATGCGTTTAAGAATCCCAGGTTTGGCTTCTGTCGTATTCAGAGTTGTCGCTTGTTCGGCGGTTGCCATTTTTACTCCATCTTATTGGTTGGCTAGTTGTTATTCGTTAATTGTTATTCGGAGTATCAAGACCGAAGCGCCTTGAGCAGTATTCCTTGAACAGCTAATAAAACATAACCATTCGCTTTTTCCCGGCTTGTCTGGATTAGGTGTAGCGAATACGCGGATTCAAGAATGTATAGATGATGTCCGCCACAAGTTGTGTGGATACGGCAATCGTTACCAGAATCATGGCCCCGGCCTCCAGGGCGTTGACGTCTTTAAACAGGGCTGCATCGAGCAGGTACTTGCCCAGGCCCGGATAGCCGAACACCACCTCCACGATCACGATCCCGCCCATCAACCAGTTGACATGCAGCATGATCACCGTAACCGGCGCCATCAGCGCATTTCTGACGGCATGTTTAAACACGATTCGCCAGTAAGGTACGCCTTTGAGATAGGCCGTGCGGATGTAAGGTGATTTCATCACCTCCACCATGCTGGCGCGTGTGATTCTCAGCACATAGCCCAGCTCGATGAGGGTCAGCGTCAATACCGGAAGAATCAGCATATCCGGTCGTTCCCAGGGCGCTTTTTCACCGAAGACCGCAGCACCCGGTACCCATTGCAGCCACACGGACATGATAAGGATTGAAAAGATGCCCGTGGCAAACTCTGGCGTTACTGTAAACATCATGCCGCCGATGGATAGGATGCGGTCGCGTATGCTTCCCTCTTTAGTTCCCGCAAGCAGACCGAGGAAAAGGGCCAGGGGCATAACGATGACAAAGGCGGTGCCGGCCAGAACCAGGGAGTTGCGCAGACGAATAAAAATGTTCCGGTTTACATTGCGGGCGGTTCGAAACGAAACACCCGGATCACCCCTCACGAATCCCTTTTTCAAAGGGATGTAATCAATGGGGCCGCCGCTGGTTTCCTTCCATCCGGTTCCGGTGATAAAGGTCCAGACCTTGCGATCGGTACCCTTTTCCCACGTGACCACATGATTCTTCTCATCCGTACCTGTGAAAAGGCTCACGCCCTTCTGGTTCGTTTGCCAGCGGTCATTATCCTTTTGCTCGACGATGGTCCCCTTGGAAGGCTGAAAGACCATCGCAATCAGATCTTCTCCTTCGAGTTTCCACCGCAGAAGGGCGCCGTCTTCCCGCACGGCCCACCATTCATCATAGCCGGTCTCGGTGGTGATTCTTTTTAAAGGCATACCGACTTTTTTGGCTGCGACCCAGTCGCTGCCTACGAGCCAGTAAAGGTAACGCGTGTAAACCGGCTTATCGAGTCCGATCTGTGCCAGAAAAGAGGCTTCCTGTTCCTGGGTGACAAAGGCGCCCAAAACATTTCGGGCCACATTCCCCGGTGAAGATTCGGTGATCAGGAATACGGTTATCGACACTAAAAGCATGGTCAGCGCAAGCAAAAAAAAGCGTCTTATAATGAACTTTAACATAATTTAACCTTCACCCCGTGGGGATCCCGTTAAATACAAACGGGATCCCCGGAGCTCTATATAATAGCAGTTTTAGAGATTCGCCAATGGATTGCTTGAACGCGAGATTTCGCTAGGTATCCAGCCACACGTCATTAAAGTTCATATAGAGGCTTGGACTTGCTTCCACGCCGATGACCTTTTTACTGAGGGTATACCATTTATTTTGCCAATAGGCGTTGCCGATGGGTCCCCGCTCCATCATGATATCTTCGAGCTTGCAGAATATCTTGCGGCGGTCATCCACATCCAGGGTTCCGTTGGCCTGTTTGACCAGCTTTCCAAATTCATCGTCCGCCCAGCGCGTTTCATTCCAGGCGCCGATGGCCTCTTTGATGTAAGCCAGATTCAACACCATGGTGCCCAAGGGGCGATGATACCAGGGGGTGATGCCCAGATCCACCTCGGTCCATTTTCCCCAGTACTGATCGTTGGGCATGGTATTGAGATTGATTCTCATGCCTGCCGGTGCGGCATCCTGTTTGAGTATCTCTGCGTACCGCACAACATCAGACCAGCCTGTGCCGAACGCAAGGTTGACGTCGATGCCATTGGGATAACCCGCCTCTTTCAGAAGCTGTTTGGCTCGCTGAGGATCGTACTTGGGAACCGGCTTTTCGCAGTATTCAGGGTGCAAGGGGCAGATGTGCATGTCATGTGCCTGAAGCCCCTGATTGAAATGCGCCAGAGCCAGAATCTTTTCGCGGTGCTGGCAGAGTTTTAAGGCCATCCGCACCCTGTTGTCGTTCCAAGGTTTCATATCCGTCCGCATACGCAGGATACGGGTCCCGGCCGTCGTGGCCGGCAGGACTTGGATGTTGGCATCGTCTTTTAAGGCGTTGTAGGCTTCCGTGCCTCCTCCATCAGAGAGATCGATCATGTCTATTTCGCCGGATTTGAGGGCCGCAATCTGGGGAGCCATCTCCGAGCCCATGTCGTTGATCTGCATGCCGTCCATATACGGCAGCGACTGGCCGTCTGCGCCCTTCTGCCAATAATCGTTGCGCCGTTTGAGCACGACGCGCTCGCCCACCAGATGTTCTACCAGGGTATAGGGGCCCGTGCCGTGCGGTTTTTTGACAAAATCCCCCTCAAAGGTTTTATGATTCAACATAACGCCCGGATAGTGGAATAGGTGTTCGGGAACGGCAATCTCGGCCGTGTTGAGATGGAGTTTGACCTGGTAATTATTGACCTTTTCAATCCCGGAAGGATCGAGGTAGGCCATCAAACCCAGCATCGAGGAGCCCACATCCTTGTTCTTCCACTGGGTCATGGTAAAGGCCACGTCGTCCGCCGTAAAATCGTCGCCGTTATTGAACTTGATGCCTTTGCGGAGATTCAAGGTCCATGTCAATAAATCGGCGCTGGCTTCCCAGTTTTCGAGAAGATACGGGTGGGTGATGTTTTTGCCGTCGGTCCAGGTGAGGTATTCGGCCACCTGACGCGTTTGATTTGAGGGCGACGCCCATGAAAACTGGGCCGGGTGCGTGAGCTTCTGTACCGGTGCGGAGACGCGCAGAATTCCGCCACGTTTCGGTTTGGCCGCAAATACGCTGCGCGGCATTGCCAGCCCTGCCAGCTGAGTGGCTGCAACTGCCGACATCCCCAGCAAGGTGGCTGTTCTCAAAAATTCCCGGCGGGTAAGCTTGCCCTTGTCCAGATCGTTCTTTAATTTAGGTAGAGCAGGGTGAATTGTCTTAATTTCCTTCATCTTCTCCTCCTTTTTCATTTTAAGGTTAGCTTCCACAGGCGTTGTTTTCCTTAAGCTTTTCCTCCTTTTTCATTTTAGGGTTAGATTCCACAAGTTAGGCATCGCACTAAAAATGAACCTTGTGCCGCATGCTGCCCAGCCTGTATTCATACCGGCCGTTACCCGAAAAACCGGTTTGCAAACCAAAACTTTGGCGTGAGGAATTGAAGAACCCTGCAGCCCCGATGGCGGGATCTGCGCTTCGCTACGACAAGCTGCGAGGGTAATAATAGCATACAAGCGTGAATGGAATTTAGAAAATAAATTAAATTATGTCAACCGATTTAATTGCCCCCCCCAATCGCACCAGAGCCTTCTTTATTTCCAGCCTGCCCGCATACGGTCGAGTTCCTTGATGACATCGGGCGCAAGAGGTGTGGGCTTATGCGTCATCGCCTTTCTGGTCAATTCACGCAGCCGCTCTTCAAAGTGTTTTTCACCATCCTCCTTCCACTGGTCATAAACCGTTCGATCGAACAACTCTGAATACCTTATGTTACCAAAATGCTTTAACGTGTGCTCTTCCTGCAGATAATGCGCACCCGGGCCGACAGAATCGATCAACTCAATGGCCAGCGCTTCCTCTGTAACCGGCACACCCTTCATAAACTGATTGACGTTATGAAGTATTTCGTTGACCATAACCATATAGGCCGGAGAAACCAGAGATCCGTGATCCAACCAACTGCTGCAGTCATGCACCAGGCCTGATCCGACCGCCGCGGCGCTCAGACATTGAAGTGTGGCCTCCGAGGCTGCCTGGGCATCACAAAATTTGGCATCGGTTGCGCCGGCTGTTCCAAAGAAAGGCACTTCATAATACTGTGCCATCTGTGCCATGGCACCCACCATCAGGGCCATCTCGGACGCCCCGTATGAGAAAACGGCCGTTTTCATGTCCATCAGAGTTGCAAACGCACCATAAATAAATGGAGCTCCCGTACGTGCGGCCTGTGCCAGCACAAGGCCGCTCAATGACTCGGCACTCCCTTGAACGATGGTACCGGCAAACGTCGCCGGGGCCGATCCACCGGCCTGGGGTGCAGGAAAATTGATCAGGGGAATCCCGTGCTCGACCGTAAAAATCATTTTTTCCACAGCCGGATCGTAGTATTCGAGCGGTGAGATAGGTTCAGAATACTGCACGATGGTCGGTGCTTTTTCAAAATTCTCCTTCCCGCCGCAAATAAGAAGTGCCATTTCATAAATGTCTTTTTCGCTGTTGGTGTCCTTACAACAAAAAACCAAAGGTTTTTCACAAAAGGTCAAGGCCTGCTTGACGATCACACGGTCTGCGATGTCCGGCGGTTGGTCGTCTGCCATTCCGATAATCATGGACCAGGTAAAATTAGAGAGTGCGTCGGCAAGCGTGGCGGTTATTTTACAATGCTCGCTTGTAAAACGCGTGCGTTCATCGGTAAAAGGATCCAGGTAGTCAATGCAATCCAGGCTGGGGCCGAACCACGACAGGTCACCCTCCAAAAAGACGGCTCGTTCTCCCCTCCGATTCCCTAATACGATACGGGATGGCGCTTTTCGTATGGCATCCTCCACCAGCCATGATGGAAAACGCACGCGGTCTCCATCTACCTTTGCGCCGGCACCATCCAGCAATTCAAGCCCACGCGGGTAGGTCATTTTTACACCGGTTCTCTCCAGAACTTCCAGGGTTGCCATGTGAATCTGTTTGATCTGATCCTCATTGAGGACCTCCATTTTAGGTTTAAAAGACAAATCAGACAGCTGCCTATCCATTGTTGTACCCTCCTGTTTTTTCTTCCCTGCGCACCAGTGCTTCCCGCATCGGCGTTATTCCCAACCTTTAGCCATCCGATCCATCTCTGCTATGATTTCAGAAGAGAGGGGCTGACATTCCACGGCCATCATTTTCCGGGTCAATTCGTACAATCGCTCTTTGAAATGTTTTTCTCCATTACGGCGCCAATCTTCATGACTTGACCGTTCGAACAGCTGAGAATACCACACATCACCAAGATGCTTTACCGTATGCGGTTCGGTCAGGTAGTGCCCTCCGGGCCCCACTCGATCGATCACATCCAGGGCCAGTGTCTCATCATTTAGGAGGATGCCGCCTGTGTATTTATTAACCATGGAGATCACTTCGTTCACCAACACCAGATATTCAGGGGAAATCAAGGTCGAATGATCCAGAAATCCGGCATCGTGGATCAATCCGGCCTGGCTGAGTGCCGAACTGAGGCAGGAAAATGTCGCCTCGGCAGCGGCCTGTGGATCATCATGAAACTTTGCGTCGGAGCATCCCGCGGTACCGAAGAACGGCAGGTTGTAATGCTGAGCCATCTGGGACATGGCGGCGGTCATTAAACTCATCTCCGGTGCACCGAAAGAGAAAACCGCTGTGGTCATGTCCATGATCGTCGTCAGCGCGCCATAAACTGCCGGCGCCCCCGCTTGAACAAGCTGGGCCAGGGCCAGGCCGCTCAGCGATTCAGCACTCCCCTGCACAATCGTACCGGCAAACGTTGCCGGTGAGGTACCTCCGGTCTGGAGCCCCGGATATAAAATTTGCGGTATCCCTTTCTCTGCACAGAAAATGATCCTTTCTATGGTGTCGTCATAAAACAACAACGGGGAAACCGGAGAGGACAAATGCAAAATAGCAGGGGCCCGCCGAAAGGCCTTCTCACTGCCTGCTATCACAAGGGCCATATCATGGATTGCTTTCAGGCTTTCGATATCATTACAGCAAAATGCAAGTGGCTTTTCGCAATAGGTCATGGCCTGTTTGGCAATCACCCGGTCGGCGATTTCGGCCTTCACGTCCGCTGCCATGCCCAGCGTCATGGCCCAGGCATAATTCGGTAGGACACTCGCGATCGTGGCCATAACCCGGCAATCATCGCTGGTGAAGGGGCGACGGGTACCGGTGGTCGGGTCGAGATATTTCGGGCAGTCCAGTCCCGCGCCGAACCAACTTCGGCCATTTTCCAAAGAGAAAGCGATTTCACCATTCCGGCGACCCAACACCAGCGGTGCTTGAGACTGCTGTATAGCTTTCTCGATGACCGCGGCGGGAATCCGTACCCGGTCCCGGTCTATTTTCGCACCGGCCCCATCGAACAGTTCAAGTGCTTTTTCGTGAGTAATCCGTACCCCCGTACGCTCGAGTACCTTCAGGGTGGCCAAATGCATGTTTTCAATCTGTTCATTGCTGAGCACACGCAGGGTCGGTCTCGCGGTTAGCTCGGGAAAACTTCTGGTCATTTATTCCGATACCTCCTCACACAATAATCGCCGGGCAGAATCCCATAGGTAAAGAAAAATTTGACTCTATAATAATTTTTGGGTTATTTTGGCTGGAAATTCGTGAAATTACAAGTTTATTTTCTGGAGTAACCCATGTCGGAAAAACAGCGCAATATTAAGCTCGATTATGAACACTCTCTTATTGATGTGAAGAAAATTGATCCTTCTCCTTTTCAGATCCGCAAATATTTTGATGAGGATAAATTGAAAGAACTTGGGGCGAGTATCCAAAAAGAGGGCCTTATTGAGCCCATAGTGGTGCGTCGTAAAGGGAGTCGCCACGAGATCATAGCCGGAGAAAGACGTTTTCGAGCTGTCAGGGACTATACGAATTTGAAGACCATTCCAGCTCTAATTATCAAGGCCGACGACCTAGAAGCGCGCCGTATCTCTACGGCCGAAAATCTTCAGCGTGAAGATCTCTCCGCGATTGAGACGATTGAGGCCATTGTGGCGATCTTAGATGCGGAACTGATCAAGGATAAGGAATATGCCTTAATGGGTAAAACCTCGGCAGATCGGGTGAAAGCCTTGCTGGGAAAACTGGATACCATGAGACGCGGCAAAGAGCGGGGATTTAATGTCACCACTGACATAAGACGCACGTCCCGCAAATTTGCGGGACGTGTTGCAAAAATCTTTAAAAGTCTGCCTAAACCATTGGAATGGCGATCATTTTATCGTCATGACCTTCCAATTCTGATGGACATTTGCGAAGAGGTTCGGAAAGTGTCGATTCAAAATGACTTGAACCGATCGCAAATCAGGGCCTTAGAGACGCTAAAAGAAGTATCTTCAGAGGAATTTAAAAGAGTTACGGCCCATGACCGGAAGTTCCCTAACCCTGTGATGG
>CAZHAH010000038.1:0-37511 GCA_964530095.1 uncultured Desulfobacteraceae bacterium
TTAATATTTTTACCCTATTCTTTGTTTACTTAATTTAGCCTGAATTATTGCTGAATATCTTCCTACAAAAAAGGTTGCACGATCTGCTCCCATTACTAATCTGTCCTAATAGAAAACAGCGTCCAACTTCATTAGAACAGGTTGTCATGTTGACAACATAGAAAAAAAGGTGTCCTTATCCGATCACATATGAAGCAGGCTATCTACTATTTAAATAAGGCAATAGAGCTGTGTCCAAGATGTTCAGGGGCTTATAATAGCCGGGGTTATTGTTATCTTAGACTTGGGACATATGACCGGGCGCTGCGAGATTTCAACACTGCCATAGAACAGAACCCTAAAGACAAAGAGATTTTGGCGGGGTCTTACTGCAACAGGGCAGTTGTTTACACAGAACTTAAAGATTATCAGCGTGCTATCAGGGACTTCAGCAAGGCCATAAATCTTGAACCAAGAACTGCGAGATTTTATCATGGTAGAGCCAAGGCAAAAAGGGATAACAATGATGACTGGGAGGCTATCATATATGATTTTGAGAGGGCCTGTAAATTGGGTGATGGGTTTGCGTGTTGCGAAACCAGCGCCGGGTATTATGCGCTGTATTTAGATGAACTTATGTATGGAAAAGATGATTTTGCCGATGACTATTTAAAAAAAGCAAAATTTTTTCTTGAAAGGGCTGAGAACTTAGGTGCCGACGAGAAAGAATGTAAAAAGCTATTCGGGAAATTCGCTAAGTAAAAAAGGACAACCAGATCAAGACCGCCCTGTTGATTTGCCCCCTCCACTCAGGGTGATCCACGGGTGGCTTTCAGGTCGTGGGGATGGGCCGTTGGTTTTATAATAACTTACGATTTGTTTGAGTAGGGTTTTTTGTCGGAATCATGATTAAAAAACCGCAAATGGACGTCCCAGGAACCCAGTATAACGCCATAGGTAGGGGAATTAAGCGGACAAAGATATTCAGGAACAAAGGAGACCGAGAAGACTTACTACCATTAAAGTTTATTATGGTTTTCAATACCCCGTCCGCTTGCGGCGGGGTTTCCTTTAAAAATAGGGTCCAAGGCTTGCCCTGGGGTTTAATACCTTTTATTTGAATTGAATATTTCTGCTATAACCCATAAAATGAGCGATTTTTAATCTTACGTTTCTCAGCTAGTAAAAGGTCGGTTCCACCGAAATAAATCATACGATACTGATACTGAAGTATACCGAAATTCAATAATAATTATCCTATTCAAGGGTTCTAGCCTGCTTCCACAGATCACCCAGATCAAACCAAGGCGTTAGAGGCACCACAAGATGTTGGGATGTCTCGTAAGTAAATAATTCCGCCGATCGGCCGTGAATAGCTATGTACCCCAACTCAGCTTAAAACGACACAAATTAGCGATTACAAGTCAAATCAGAAACCCAAAATGCAATCCTACGGGGTCTGATCCCGATACACTATCTTTAACCAGAGGGCCTCAAAGAAACTCCTAGCAAACAATTATTTCCTGGCATTGTCATCAAATATTTGAAACACTTGAAAGGCATAGCTCACAGATTCGCCATAGATTAAATACGAAAATAAAATTAAGCTCCCTTCGAATCTCCCTGTACCTAAAATTGTACCGTTAAAATACAATGCTAATTTAACAAGTTAGGATTACTAAAATGCGGTCTGCAAAACCGCTATTCACCAGTTCGAATCTGGTTGCCGCTTCCAATAAGTTATAATGGGCCTGCAAGCGTTATGGCCGCTTGCAAGCCTTTTTTATTGTGATATTTGTGTAGTGCGGATATTCGAAGGGTAACAATTGATCGACATAAGAAAAAGGGGTATTGCCACAAATGATCGCCGAAATACTTTCAACGGGAGATGAGTTGCGCTCAGGTGCGGTTCAGGATACCAATTCGGGCTATATTGCCCGGAAACTGGAGGAACGGGGCATATTTGCGACGCGTCACCAGTGTGTGGGAGATGATTCGAATATGCTGATTTCCGTTTTAAAAGAGATCGGTAGGCGTGCGGATATTGCGATCGTTACCGGGGGGCTCGGGCCCACCGAAGATGATCTGACGGTCGCGGCAGCAGCCCGGGCCGCAGGGGTTGAACTCGCCCTAAATCAAGAGGCACATGAATCTGTAGCGCAATTTTTTAAATCAAGAAAGCGTCCCATGAATCCTGCCAATCAGAAACAGGCCCTCCTCCCTTTGGGTGCCGAATGTCTCTCCAATCCAGTCGGAACCGCACCGGGATTTAGGTTGAAAATCGATCGGTGCCGCTTCTGGTTTTTACCAGGCGTGCCGATGGAGATGAAACGAATGCTTAATGAATCGGTATTATTGCAGATAGCGGAATTGCCGGGCGGGGAGCGGTCCCACTATCAAACCCGAACATTGGCCACATTTGGGTTGCCGGAATCTGCCACGGGTGAAGTTCTGGCCGGGTTTTCGGGTCGGTTTGCGCGCATAAAATTGGGATTACGGGCTAAATTTCCGGAGATTCAGGTAAAGCTGTACGGCCAGGGGAAAGATGAAGGGGATCTTTCAAAACGGATGCAACAGGCCACCGCATGGGTAGTGGAAAAGCTCGGTCGCAACGTCTTTTCTACAAAGAGGGAGTCGATGGCGGCGGTAGTCGGCCGGGAACTCATAACGCAAAACGCCACTGTGGCTGTCGCCGAAAGCTGTACCGGTGGGTTGATTTCGCACTGGCTGACCGATGTTTCCGGCAGTTCACAATATTTTCGTTATACCGCCATCACCTATTCCAATGAAGCCAAGATCAAAATGCTCGGAGTATCTCCCTCGACAATCCGGGACAACGGGGCCGTTCATGAAAAAACAGCGTTGGAGATGGTTGAGGGCGTCAAAAAACAATCCGGCGCAGACTACGCCATCGCTACCAGCGGAATCGCCGGACCTGAGGGCGGAACCGAGGACAAGCCCGTCGGAACCGTATGTATCGGGCTGGCCACACCCCAGTATTCAAACGCGAAAAGGTATTATTTGCAATTTGCAGATCGGTCGATGAATAAAAAGATTTTTGCGATGACGGCTCTGGACATCCTTAGAAGAGCACTTTTAGGATAGGTTTTAGGGTCATGTCTGTTGAAGGTATGAAGATAAAAAAAGGTCAGCACATTGAAGTCCAAATCGAGGACATTGCCTTTGGCGGTCAGGGTATCGCACGTGTAAACGGCCTTACCGTTTTTGTCGATCAGGCCGTACCTCGCGACCGGGTCAGAGCTGCCGTTGTCAAAAAAAAGAAACAATTTGCGGTTGCACGTGTGATTGAAATTTTGGAAGCTTCACCCTATCGGGTCACTCCACCCTGCCCATACAGCGGCTATTGCGGGGGATGCAAATGGCAGTTTTTAATGTACGACCAGCAACTGCGCCACAAACAACTGCATGTCGCTGAAACACTGCAACACATCGGGGGGTTAAGCGAAGTAGCGGTGCACACCACCATACCTTCAGATCTTGTTTTTGGCTATCGTAACAAGATGGAGTTCTCCTGTTCAAACCAACGGTGGCTATTACCGGAAGAAATGGGACAAGAAGGGACTGATAAAGGGTTTGCCCTGGGGCTCCATGTGCCGGGAACTTTTGACAAAATCATAGATACGCAAGCATGTCTGCTTCAGCCGGAATTGGGGAACCAGATTCTCAGGGAAGCGAGCTCTTATTTAAGGCGCTCCGGGCGTCAAATGTACGGGATTCGAAGTCATACCGGCTTCTGGCGGTTTTTGATGCTGAGAAATGCGGATGCCTTTGGAAACTGGATGGTGAATTTCGTCACCGCCAGCAAGGATCGGAAAGAAATCCAACCCCTGGCAGACCGGTTAATCGAAAAATATCCCCAGGTCGTGTCGGTGGTAAATAATATTACATCGCGTAAGGCCGGTGTAGCCGTGGGAGAATATGAAATCCGGCTGGCAGGTGTTTCATTATTAAAAGAAAAAATCGGCTCGTATGAATTCGAAATCTCGGCCAATTCCTTTTTTCAGACCAATACCCGTGGGGCTGAACGGCTGTATGCAGTCGTAAGGGATTATGCTTCGCTATCAGGCACGGAAGCCGTACTGGATCTATACAGCGGCACGGGTGCCATTTCTATATTCCTGGCTGATTCAGCAAAAGAAGTTCTCGGCATCGAGATCAATAAAGAGGCCGTGACGGATGCAGAACGTAATTGCCGGCGCAATATGATCTCAAACGGCTCGTTTATTCATGCGGATGTTAGGATGGGCCTTCCCGAATTGTCGTTTAAGCCGGACGTGATGATCATAGATCCGCCCCGGGCCGGAATGCACAAGGATGTTGTTACACAGGTGATGAACATGCGCCCTCATAAAATTGTTTACGTGTCCTGCAATCCGGCCACACTGGCTAGAGATTTAGGGATTATCAAGGAATGCTATAATGTTTTAGAAGTTCAGCCCATCGACATGTTTCCGCATACACCCCATATTGAAAGCGTTGCCCGACTGGAAAGAAAGGAATGAGGGGTATTTGCCTGTGCAGAGACAGCGATGTCAAGAGAATCGATTGGTAAAGTCAGCCGCCGCCAGAAACACGAAGGTACCGGCTGCATACTGGGATGCTTTGAAGAAAAAAGATATGACTATACTCTGTGAAGATACCGGTGCGCGCATGCATCCTCCCGAAGGCCTTTCGCTGCAGGTTCTAAGAGATGAAATTGTCGTCGATATTCAAAAAAGAAAAATCCGTGAAGCCGGGTTAAATAACACCCTTATCGGCGATGATCCCTTAAGGGAGCTTCTGGTTTTACTATACCTTCTGAATGCAGCGCCCCATGTGATAAAACATCAAATGGTGAGTGTAAAGGATCTAAAAGGCGCCCACTTTTTTCAAGGTCCGCATCAACTCGAAATTGCCCCGCTTATAACAAAATTTGGGAGTGATCCCGCAGGTTTTAGAAGGGCGGCCGAAAAAATTGGCGCAAAACCACTGGACCTGGCGGATATTGCCTTTGAACTGATGGCATTTCCAAAGATACCGCTTTATTACCTCTTGTGGGAAGCAGATCCTGAATTTAATTCGCGAATATCGATTCTATTTGACCGATCCATTGAGTTCCATCTTTCAGCCGATGCCATTTGGGGGGTAGTCAAACTGGCTTCAAATGCGTTGCTTGAGAGCTAGGTACCGCCGATACTGATAGCTGATAATAAATAATATCTAATCGAGTTTTGACTCGGTTAGCGTTATATTTAACTGTTTTGCCAATAGAGAGGGAAGCGCTGCAAATGGCATCCTCTAAAGTCTTAATTGTTGAAGACAATCGGATTGTTGCTGAAGATCTTCAAACCAGTTTGGAAAAATTGGGATTTGATGTGACTGGAATTGTTTCTGACGGTTCCGAGGCCCTTGGCTCGGTCAAAGAAAAAATGCCGGACTTGGTACTGATGGATATTGTTTTAAGGGGGGAAATGGACGGAATTGCAACCGCTGAACAGATAAAAACCCGATTTAATGTTCCGGTTGTCTACCTGACGGCACATTCGGAAGAGGCGGTTTTTGAACGGGCAAAATCAACAGATCCCTTCGGTTATGTGGTGAAACCTTTTACGGAACGTGAGTTAGACATTGCCGTTCAGATGGCGCTCTACAAACACAAGCTGGGAAAACAGCTTAAAACGAGCAAGGACACGTTTCACAATATCGTAAATTTGAACACGGACGGAATCGTTGTTCTTGATAAGGATAAAATTGTACGGTTTTTGAACCCAGCCGCCTGTCATCTGCTGGGTGGGAAGGCCGACGATTTTTATAATAACGTATTTAGATATTCGTTTGAACCCGGCGCAGCAAACGATGTGGTGATCCAAAATATTGACGGGCGAATGCTTGATGTTGAAATCAGCGCAACCGCTACTCGCTGGCAGGAGGACGAAGCTTTTCTTCTAACATTACGAAATGTTACACAAAAAAAACAGACCCAAAAGGCATTAAAAGAGAGTGAAAAACGATTCCGAGGTGTAATTGAAAATATACCGATTTGCATCCTGATCGTACAGAATGACAAACTGGTTTATCAAAACCCCCAGCAGACAAAACTCTTCGGGGCCCTGGCAGCACCCATTGGTTTTGA
This sequence comes from uncultured Desulfobacteraceae bacterium, assembly GCA_964530095.1. Lineage (GTDB taxonomy): Bacteria > Desulfobacterota > Desulfobacteria > Desulfobacterales > CAZHA01 > CAZHAH01. Next base: position 6,113 of record CAZHAH010000038.1, read on the forward strand.
TAATTTTTTGGAATACATTCATCCGGATGATCGCCTCAATGTCAAGGTCTATCTTCTTGAGATTCTATCCAGGAAATCTAAATTTATCGATAAAGCGATACGACTGTACCCCCTGGGCAAAAGAAGTAATGAAACAGAAATGAAATGGATGCAGTGTGTAGCAACACTGATCGAATATCGAGACCATGAAGCGGTTCTTTTGAGTATGGTCGACATCACCCAGGCCAAAGAGTTTGAACACATGATTATTATCAGGGAAAAGATGGCCTCTTTGGGGCATGTGGCCGCAGGTATGGCGCATGAAATCAGGAATCCGCTTTCGGGTATTACATTGCTTCTAAGCGCTTTAATGGAAAGATTTAAAGATAAAGAGAACCCTTCTGAAATTTTAGGATTAATAGAAGAAGCACAAGAAGCCGCTTATAAAATCGATTCGGTTATCAAACGTGTCGGCGATTTTGCCAGACCGGGCCCCCTTCAACTCGCATGTATGGATATAAACGACACGATCGATGCGGCAGCAAAACTTTCAGGGATGAGCCTGAAAAAGGCCGGTATCTTACTCGAAAAGCAACTGGCTGAGAATCTGCCGGAGGTTTTTATCGACTGTCACCTGCTGGAGCAGGTTTTATTAAATCTTTTCGTTAACGCAATCGAAATCCTGAAGGATAAAAGCGGGATTAAGAAAATCCGGGTTATTTCTTCAAGTGATGACGAATATGTACACATTAAAGTGTCAGATTCAGGGCCCGGGGTTCCAGATGAAATAAAAAGAAAGATTTTCGACCCTTTTTTCACAACCAAGAAAAATGGATCGGGGATCGGGCTAAGCATTTGCCAGCGAATTATTACCGACCATGGGGGAGGGCTTGAAATTAGCGATTCGGCTGGGGGAGGGGCCGAATTCTGCATCAGAATTCCAAAAGAACGGGCATCTTTTTGAACCGCAATAGCGAGCGCATTGCCCGTAGCTTGTTAAAGCGAGCCGACTTCGCCATAGTAGCCCGGGGCTACGACGGCTGAAAGCGGAAATCCCGTTTTAGCGGGGCCGCGGGGAAGATCAAACACCTCGAGTTTTGATGATCGAGAGGGATTAGATGAAGCCATACACCATTTTTATCGTTGATGATGAAACGAGTATTCGGCAGGGAATCACATTCGGTCTGAAAAATGATTATCATGTTGAATCATTCGCCACTGCGGATAGGGCCTTAAGCGCATTGGAGACCCTACCGGCAGATTTAATCCTAATGGACATAGGGCTTCCCGGGATGGATGGGATTGAGGCATTAAAAGAAATCAAATCCCGGTATCCTGAAATCATGGTTATCATGATAACGGCTTATGACGACCTTCAAACAGTCATCAGCGCCATGAAGAAAGGAGCCTATGATTACCTTGTAAAGCCGATCCAGATGGACACTTTGAGACTCAGCATTAGCAATGCGCTGCGTGCCATCAGTATGAAGAAAGAAATCGAATTGCTCCAGGAAAAATACTTAAAGGAAGATTTGCCCGGGTTTATCGGAGAAAGCGATGCCATCCAGGATGTGATGGAGGTTGTAAACAAAATTGCCCGAAGTGCAGACACGCCGGTGCTGATTGTGGGAGAGTCCGGGTCCGGGAAACAACTGATCGCCAGTGCGGTTCACTATAAGAGTCCAAATTTCAAAGGTCCATTCGTCACTCTAAACTGTGCGGCAATACCTAAAGACCTGGTTGAGAGCGAGCTGTTCGGTTATGAAAAAGGGGCTTTCAGCGGTGCCGCTTCAAGCGGCAAAAAGGGACTTGTCGAAGAGGCGGCCGGAGGCACGCTTTTTCTAGATGAAGTCGGTGATTTAAGCCTAGAAGCACAGGCGAAGCTCCTTCGTTTTGTGGAAGAAGGTGAATACTTCAGGGTCGGTGGCACCCAAAAGCACTATGTGACAACGCGCATCGTTTCGGCCACCAATAAAAATTTGGCACGATTAACCGAAGAAGACTACTTTAGAGAGGACTTATACTATCGATTGGCCGTTATTAAATTAGAAGTACCAGGCTTGAATGAACGCCCCAACGATATAATTCCGTTTGCTAAATACTTCGTATCAAAGCTGAGCCAAAAATTTGATAAATTTTTTAGCGGCATTTCGCCCGAAGTGGAGACGTTTTTAATAAATCATAATTGGAAAGGTAATATCCGCGAGTTAAGGAATCTAATCGAAAGAGGGATTTTGATTGGCAACGGTCCGGTACTGGCACTCTCAGATATCCTGACGCCGACTGAATATAAATCCGTTCATCCAACCGGAGGCAGCCTTCAATTTTCACCACTATCCGACGAGGGGATCGATTTGGGGGCTATGGAAGCCTTTTACATTGGAGAAGCGGTAAAAAAATCAGGAGGAAATGAAGCACAAGCAGCCAAACTGTTGAACATGAGCTATTATGCCTTCCGATATCGAAGAAAAAAGATAAAAGAACAACTTGGGTAATCTGCAGCACAAGGTGGTCAAATAGCCAAATTCGATTTGATTATTTGGCCATTTTTTATTATATTTCAAAATCATTTCTTTAAAATCAGCCTCAATAATCCAGTCTGAATGATTCCTTTTTGATCTGAAGCGCAACCTCGATTAACCATATCCTTTATTTTCAGCTTGTTACAGGGTAGTTTTGTTTACGCCTATTATTTTATACCACTTAGTGGCATAGTCTTTGCACTGAAAACAGACCATGACACCTTTTTCAACATGCTAACTCGTGTCCATCCAGAAATGGCAGATTTTGATTTAGGACAAGGCCACAGCATTTTTACAACCGCAGGCGTAGCGCGACTACGTTGAGGATTGCAAAAAAGCGAGAACGCTGTCCTGGGTCGAAAGATGCTATTTATGGAAGGACACTAACTCAATCACGAGGTAGAGTCATGCAAACTAAACCAAACCCTATTCATCGATCAGGATTCAGGAATATTCAATGCCCACATTATCATTCTTGTCTTGACCACGCCGCCGAAAATTTTTGGAGATGCTGGGATTGCAGCGAGTGCCATTATAAACTGATGGCTGAGGCGTTGGAAACCCTAACCTATGGTGAGGATTGTGCAGACGTCTCTTACAGTATTCCGGGCAACATCTATCAGGAAGTCGCCTAGGTCTAATATTTGTATTTCATTTGAGCCGCAACTGCGAGCGCATTCCCCTTAGCTTTCTGCGGGATTAGAGAGCGTATCAAAGAAAGAATTCCTTACAGGGGCTGCGAAGTACTGCCGGTAGGCAGATTTTCTCCGTTATAACCATTAATCATCAAAGACCGTGACTGTAATGGTTCCTCAAGACGAAACGTATGAAAATCCGAAGTCACGGCCAATGAATACGACTCAAACGATTTGCCCACTAGTGGATCAGCCCCATGAGAAATGCTACTGTTCGGAATTGAAGAGCAAAAATATCGAAAAGATTTTACGCTATTGCAGGAATAATTTTAAACAATGCAAAATCTATCAAGCCCTGAAAGGTAAGATTTGAATTGGTTCGGGAAATATTTTCTGCAATTCGGTTAAAATGGGAAACCATTCGGCGCCCAGATCATCCCACCATCGTTTAAACCTTACACGGCTTTGAAACATCCAGATTTATTAAGTTAATTCAAAGCGTTACCTTTGGACCGCCAATTCGTTCATGTAATTACTTCTTGACAGAAAAACAGAAGAATGCCAATTAATTATGTTTGCGGATAACACCGACACACGTTTCGGTGTGTAAAGAAGTATCATATTTATTAAAGGAACAAGGAGGACCTAATGACTCTAAAACGATGGATAGCCATTTTGCTTGGATTTTTTTTATTAGGTTTTGCATTTGACGTCGCGGCCGAAACGCTTACGGGTAAGCAGGTGATGGAAAGACAAAAGGAATTACACAAGGTGAGCAGTGAGATTGGAGACGAAATAATGCTGCTGGTTGATAAAAGCGGGGGCAAAGAAAAGCGGCAGGTTCGGAGATACGCCAAAGAAATAGGGGATGATCTCCACCGTTATTTGATTGTATTTCTCAAACCGGCCGACATTCGGGCCACGGCATTGCTTACCTGGGAGCAAAAGGGGCGGGAAAACGATCAATGGTTGTATATGCCGGCCCATAAGAAGATGCAGCGGATCGCCAAAGGAAGCAAAAAAAACTACTTTATGGGGACCGATTTTACGTATGAGGATATGGAACCGGAAGATTTGGACAATTTTATTTACACTATTCTGCGGACAGAAAAAATCGACCACGACAAACAAGAATTTGAATGTCATGTTATCGAAGCCGTTCCGGCGAATAAGAAAAAAGCCCGTGAAAGCGGCTATAAAAGGCGGATCCTGTGGATCGAAAAAGAACACTTGACCACGATTAAGGTTGAATTTTACGATCGCCGCAACCGCCTGCAAAAGACACAAACCAACCATGGCCTGAAAAACATCGAGGGAACCGTATGGCGTCCTAAAAAAACGTTTATGAAGCATAAACAGAAAAATCATAAAACTCTTACTTTAATCACAAAAAGAGTGATTAATAAAACAGTTAAATCTAATATATTTACCGAACGTTTTATTCTTTCTGGAAAGCATGTCCAATAAAAGATAGCAGGCTAAGTGGGTTGGAGCGACAGCATTTCCAACCCCAAAATCTTGGTGCGAAACCTTGCGTGGGAGAACCCGGATTGAATCAGAGTTCAAAGTAGATACGCACGGGCTTACGCCCATGGCACTTATTAATGGAATAAATTAGATTTTAGCTTTGGCATACAACCCCGGGATCACGCCCGTGGTCTTCTGCTAACTTTTGATAGGTCGATCTGATTGGATAAATTATGCAAAAAATAATGATCTGGGCTGAAAAACATTCCATCGTCGTTTGTGTTGTAGTCATCCTGCTTAACATACTTGCAGCGATGAGAATCAAAGAGGTACGCATCGATGCTTCCGCGGAGGGGATGATGATCGAAGGCGATCCTGCTCAGGATTACTACCATGAAACCCTTGATATTTTTGGCACCGATAATATTACCATTGTATATGTCGCGGATAAGGCGCTATTCACCCCCGAAAAACTAAAGAACTTGGACGAATTGGCGTATCAACTGGAAGAGATTCCCGGTGTTAACAAAACCGAAAGTTTATTCACGGTAACCAATTTCAAGGGCGAAGAGGGTTCGCTCACCACCAATCCGCTGATCGACTGGATCCCTGAGACGCTTGAAGAAGCAGAGTCCATTAAAAAGGATGCGCTTCGGAGCCCTGTTTTGGTAAAGAATATCATTTCGCCGGACGGATCCGCCACTGCCATCAATCTGTATGTAGATACCGATCCGAATGATCCTGATTTCACAATCAAGTTTTCCAAACAGGTGGATCAGGTCCTATCGAAAATGAGGGGCAAATTTGACGACATTTTTCAGCTGGGCAACACCTTTACCAAACGTTCCATTTCAGAAAATATACTTGCCGACCAAATGACACTGGTACCGCTGTCAGTATTTGTGCTGCTTATGACACTGGTCATTACTATGCGATCATTCAGCGGTGCGTTCCTTCCCATGATTACGGCCGGTTCGAGCGTGCTCTGGTCGGTCGGATTTATGACGATGACGGATATTCCCCTAAACATTCTGACCGTGATTGTTCCCTCGCTTATCATCGTCATCGGATCCACCGAAGATATGCACCTGCTTTCAGAATACATGGAGGGAGTCGAACTGACAGGGTTTCGGGATAAGGCGATCCATTACATGGCCGGAAAGTGCGGTACGGCCGTTTTGCTGACAGCCATGACAACCTTTTTGGGGTTTTTATCGATTACGATAAATAAAATCGTGATTCTAAAGCAATTCGGTATGGTGGCGGCTTTTGGACTTTTTGTGAACCCGATCATAACCTGCCTGGCCGCACCGGTCTATTTTAAGTATTTCGGCGCGATTAAAAAAGGGCAGAGGGATAGTGAAAAGGGAATCATCGACCGATTCTTCGATGCGGTTGCCGAAAGAGTCATAAAAATCATCAACTGGAATAAATGGCTGGTGCTTGGATTTTTATTGGGCGGGTCCATCCTGATCGGTCTGTTTGCCGTGCAGGTGAAAGTGGATAATGACCTTTTGGGATACTTCAAACAAACTTCCGCCATAAGGCTCAGAAGTGATATCCTTCATAATAGCATAGCCGGGGCACAGCCTTTTTTTATCCGCATCAGTGGGGGACAGCCAAACACCTTTAAGAAACCCGAAGGTTTGAAACAGGTGGAACTGATCCAGGAATACATGCAGAAAAAGGGTTGGTTCGACAAAACGCATTCCCTGGCAGATTCCATCGCACTGATCCACAGAGAAATGAATGCCGGGGATGAAAAATTTTTAAAAGTTCCGGATTCGGCCGATCTCATCGCCCAGTATCTGATGTTTCTGCAGCGCGACGAGATATCCACATACGCAACGGCGGATTACAGCGAAGCCAATATACTTGTGCGACATAACCTGACTTCATCTCACGACCTTGCGGCCGCCCTCAAAGAGTTGGATCAGTATATCAAACAAAATTTGAATCCCCATTTCATTTATGGGTTCACCGGTGAGAACATACTCGTCAATAAAGCCTCCGACAGCATGGCCGTCGGACAGGCGCAGTCTTTATCGTTTCTTTTGGTTGTTATTTTTACCATTATGTCCTTTTTGTTTGTCAATATTAAGGCCGGGGCTTTGTCGTTAATCCCTAATTTTTTCCCCATTGTGTTGCTTTTCGGAATCATGGGATTCCTGGACATTCCGCTAAACACCGGCACAGCCATGGTAGCGGCCATTGCTATAGGGATCGCCGTAGATGACACGATCCATTTTATGAGCCGCTACAATAAAGAAATGCGGATATTGCAAAGCCAGAGCAAAGCCATGGAAGTCTGTATCCGATCGGAAATTAAACCTGTGATTTCAACTTCGATTGCGCTTGCACTTGGGTTTACAGTGGTTTGTTTTTCGAGTTTTGTGCCTGTGATTTATTTTGGTTTTCTTTCAGCCATGGTGATGTTTTTTGCCTTGACGGGGGATATGTTTGTAACCCCGATTCTTCTGTCTTCCACCCAGCTGATCACCATCCTGGATATGATCGGACTTAAACTTCACGATGCGGTGATCAAGGAATCAAAGCTTTTTGAAGGCCTGCGTCCCAGACAGATAAAAAAAATCGTTCTTCTGGGGAAGATGCTAACCTGTGAAAAAGGAGAGGCGGCCGTTACCTACGGTGAAGAGGGGCGCAGCATGTTCCTTATCTTGGAAGGCCGCGGCCGGGTGATGGCCAAAGATCCGATTACCGGCCGAGAGGTTCCGGTGGCCGAATTGGGCCCCGGCGAGGTATTCGGCGAAATTGCCCTAGTCGATCCCGGACCCCGTTCGGCGGATGTCCGTGCCCTGGAACCGTTGACGTATATGGAAATCGACTGGGATGGCCTGCACCGGATTCAGAGAATATTCCCCCGCATAGCCGGACGTTTTTTTCGGAACCTGGCGGTAATTCTGGGTGGACGGTTAGTTCAGACAAACAAACTATTATTCGAACAAACAAAGGGTGAATCATGAATACGAAATGCACCGGAATTCTTTTTTTGGTGATCGTCTTTCTGATGGTCGGAGTGCCATTTGCTTCCGCGCAACGTGATGATTCGGATTTGCTGAACGAAATCGAAGCGGAGGCCCCCAAAACAGAAGATGACGAATCGGATTTGTTGAAGGAACTCGATGAGGAGGCCGCTCCCAAGGAGGGTGGGGAACTCGATCTTCTCAAAGAAATCGAAGAGACACCTGCCCAAGAAACCAAACCTAAATTTGGTGTCATCAAGCAATTGTATGATAATTTAACAGGAAGCGTTAGATTGCGCTACAACCGCTATATCGTTGATGCAGAAGCACGAGATGATGCGGACTTAAAGAATGATCAATATGATTATATCTTTCGCGTCAACACCAAAACCGGCGGAGAAAATTGGAGCTTTGATGTGGACGGTTGGGCGGAGGGGGGTAACCAAAAGTCCGAATACTCCAATTTTTCCAGATGGTTTCAGGATACCCTTCGCGACCAAGTGCGGCATTTTGAAATAAACGAGCTTTATGGAACTTTCAATCAGGAAAGCTATGACCTGACGGTTGGGAAAAAAATATTTTCAAACGGAATCTCCACCCTCTATTCACCGGCCGATCGTTTTAAACCCCAAGATGCGTCCGATCCCTTAGACGTCAAAGATTTTGGAATCTGGCAGGCCAAGGGTGATTATTACCTCGGTGCATTTACCATTACAGGTGCCGTCTTTCCGATTTATGCCGCCGGCAAACAACCCAATAACCGATCACGGTGGAGTGGCAGTACTAAGGATGAAGACAATCGTGACTATGAGCACAGTGACGAAACGGATGTAGAAGAGGATTATCCGGGCATTGAGACTGAAAATATCGGTTATTTCGGTCGGGTCAAAACGACCTTCCGCGGGTGGGATCTGTTTTTTTCGGCCTACCATGGTCTCAACCAATATTCGGTTATTAAGGAGGAGGACCGTGACGGTGAAACGGTTCAGGTGAAAAAAATCATTAAAATTGGAAATTATGCAGCAGGGTTTTCCACGACATACAAAAAATGGGAGTTTCACGGAGAAGTCCTGTACAATCACAGTTATGATGGCAAAGATGACAATTATTTTAGTGGCGTCGCCGGGTTCACATATGCAATCGATGAATGGGCTAAATATTTATTTTTAGAAAAAATAGATATCACAATCGATTACGCACTCGAAGTAGTCTCCTGTGATCAATTCGCGGATAATTATACCAATAGTTCACGCTCGACCCGACTTGGCAAAAATGACCTCTTTACGCGCGTAAACTTTAAAGTAAACGAAGATTTAAGCTTCCAATACATATCCAACTTTGAGTTTGATGAGGATGGCCGGTACAACCATGTCGGATCTGAGTATCGCGTCAGGAGCGGTCTGACCTGGATATTAGGCCTGGAGGCTTTTAACGGTTCCGATGATAGCTACTACGGCCGTTGGAAGAAAAACGACAGGTTTATAACTTCCCTCAAATATGAATTCTAAGGGTACATGGATTACCTTTTTCCCATTTTTGGGGGAGCGTTTCTTCGCGGTTGTTGCTACTTTTATGCTCGTCTGAATATTTCTGCATAATTTCAAGATTCAAAAAATGAAAGATTCGTGCAGCCTCCCGGATCGAATCAGAAAAAACCAATGTGCTTGAATAATAGCTTTAAAATAGATTTGTTTTGTAAGGGGTGTCAGGAGCGTAAGCTATTGGCGGAAGTGCATGGGAATCGAACCCACCCGGGACGGTATTAGCGCCCCACACCGGATTTGAAGTCCGGGAGCCTCACCAGCAAGCTGCGCACTTCCGCAAACAATTAATCAGATAATATTCGTCTTCGGGTTTTGGTGTCAACAGCTTTTATGATTTGAGCGTTGATAAGGTTATCGTGAGGCATGCCATACGGTTAATAGGGGAATCAACGATATGTTTATTGCCGTTCAAGGGTTCAAAGGTTCAGGGGTTCAAGGTTGCATTCTTGTCCCAGGACTCCATTTTGTTGCCCCTAACCCTGAACGTTGAACACTGAACCTATAAACGGCTACATATATTCAAAGCGCAAGATTAAACGGAATGTGAGGCATGGATGTGATAAAGCAAAAGGACTCCAAAAAGATGCTGGCTTATTTTGATTGTATTGGCGGCATAAGCGGTGACATGACGCTGGGGGCGTTTATTGACCTCGGGGTCCCCGTTGAATGGTTGCAGGAAACGCTGCACGGGATTTCACTGACCGGTTTTAAGCTGAAGGCATCGTCTGTTAATAAAGGAAGCATCCAAGCCACACAGGTTCAGGTTGAAACGCATTTGCAGGAACATTCCCTTAATTACTTCGGAATCAAAGAATTAATCGAAGCCAGTCCTTTATCGCAAAAGGTTAAAGAGAACAGCCTGGGGGCATTTCTTAAAATTGCCGAGGCGGAAGCCAAAATCCACGGCATTTCAATCGACAAAGTCCATTTCCATGAGGTGGGGGCAGTTGATGCGATCGTAGACATCGTTGGAGCGGCATTGTGCGTTGAGTATCTGAAAATTGAAAAAATAATGGCATCAAAATTACCGATGGGAAGAGGGTTTGTTAATTGTCAACACGGCAAACTTCCGGTTCCGGCACCGGCCACGCTTTCCATCCTCAAAGGACTCCCGGTGTACGGGATCGATATAGACTTTGAAACCGTCACCCCTACAGGCGCAGCCATTGTAACCACATTCGCCGAATCTTTTGAGGTTTTACCGGATATGATTATTGAAAAGATCGGTTATGGCGCCGGAATGAGCGATTTTGACCCCATACCGAACGTGCTGCGCATCGTCTTAGGGGCAGAAGGTGCTACGCAGTCTGTTTTTAGAGGAGATTGCTCGACAGATACCATCGCCGTTGTTGAGACCAGCGTGGATGACATGAATCCTGAATTTTTTGGATTCGTCATGGAGCGATTATTTGAAAATGGCGCCTTGGATGTCTACTGGGCTCCAATTTTTATGAAAAAAAACAGACCCGGTACATTGATACAAGTCTTATGCCCGATTGAACGTCAAGATAAAATCATCCGTCGCATCTTAACGGAGACGACATCCACAGGCGTTCGGCATTATGAGATGCAAAGAGTCAAGCTGCAACGAAAAATGATGAAACTGGATTCTTCCTTCGGCCAGATTCCGGTCAAACAGATTAAGGACTTCAAAGGGGAGCTCCGAATGGTTCCGGAGTATGAAGTGTGCCGCAAGATTGCACGTGAAAAAAATCTGCCGATTCGAGTTGTTTATGATACTATCGCGCATGAAGCCAGATTATCTTTAACAGATCAAAAAATAGAAGAAAAAAAATAATTTCAAATGCATGCAAACCGGGCCGATGGCAAATTCCTTGACAAATTGGATGTCAGATTATAGAGACGCAGCATGAATTTTCAAGATAGAGCAGTCATTTTTCTGGCAACCGGCTGCTTTGTTGGCAAAATTCCATTTGCACCGGGCACATGGGGCAGCATGGCAGGTCTTCCGATATGTTGGCTGCTGTCACAAGCCGACGTGTCAGGCGCTGTTTTAGGTGTGATGTTAATCGTCGCATTATCGATATGGGTCGCTGGACAGGCTGAGAAAATATTAGCCCAAAGAGACCCTGGCTGTATTGTTGTTGATGAAATTGCCGGAATATTGATAACATTTATCGGTTTGCCCTGGAATTTCGCTTCCGTGTGTGCCGGTTTTTTTGTTTTTAGAATTTTAGATATCGTTAAGCCTTTCCCCATTCGTTGGGTTGAAAAGAAATTTTCAGGCGGTATCGGAATTGTTGGAGATGATGTGATAGCCGGAATTTTAGGAAATCTTATTTTAAGAATGTTTTTACGGCTGACAACCTGATTTGCGGTTACAGAATGTGGGAGGAAAGGATCAATTTGAAACAAAAAAAAGAACAAGCGAAAGACGTAACCATCAAAAAAAAGAGTGGCCTTAGAGAAAATATTGAGGCAATTCTTATTGCGGTCGTATTGGCTTTATTTATTCGAACTTTTGTGGTTCAAGCCTTTAAAATACCTTCAGGATCGATGCAAAATACTCTCCAAATCGGGGATCATATCCTCGTAAATAAGTTCCTGTACGGTGTGAAGATCCCCTTTATGCAAAAAACGATCATTCCGATTAAAAACCCTAAAAAGGGAGATATCGTCGTATTTATATTTCCCGAAGATCCCAAAAAAGATTTTATCAAAAGGGTGATCGGTGTGCCCGGGGATGTGATTAAGATTGAGAACAAACAGCTTTACATCAACCACAAACCGGCGCAGGCCGGATATTCCATTTTTACCGATCCGCATATTCTTCCGGCCGGTGTTCAGCCCAGGGATAACTTCGGACCTCAAAAAGTCCCCCCCGATTCACTCTTTGTAATGGGGGATAACCGCGATCAAAGCTACGATAGCAGATTTTGGGGATTCGTTAAGTCAAAAGATATAAAGGGTAAGGCCTTTATGATTTATTGGTCTTGGGATAAAAATCGTTTTGGTGTGCGGTGGGACCGGTTGGGAAATCTTATCAAATAGTCTTGGGGGCATGTTCTCTTCTGGCAAGGAAGAACAATCTCCCTTGGTCCAATAATAAACGGTAGTGTTGTCGGCAATGCCCTTGGGTATCTGCTATCGAGAGGAGTCGGGAATGCCGATTCTGATAAAGGGGGGGCAGGTCACAGATCCCGGCAATCTGGACGGTCTTTCAGACATCCTCATCGCCGAGGGAAAGATTGAAGCGATAATAGCTCCGAATTTGAGCGATAAAGACACCGAACTCCCTGGAGATGTTCCCGAGAGTACCCAAATAGTCGACGCTACCGGAAAAATCGTGGTTCCCGGGCTGGTCGATATGCATGTCCACTTGAGAGAGCCTGGCCACGAATATAAGGAAACCATCCTTACTGGGTGTATGGCGGCCGCAGCAGGGGGGTTTGCCGAAATCTGCTGCATGCCGAATACCAACCCTGTCAACGACAATAGCGAGATCACGACCTACATTCTGAAAAAAGCTCAAAAAGCCGCTGGGACTAGCGTTTATCCGGTGGCTGGAATCAGCAAGGGGCTTGCCGGAAAAACTTTATGTGAATATGGCGATCTTAAAGATGCAGGGGCGATAGCCCTTTCCGATGACGGTTTTCCTGTGATGGACAGCGGGTTGATGCGAAGTGCATTGGAATCCGCCAAGGAATTTGACTTGCCGATAATTTCACACTGTGAGGATAACCTGTTGGCTGTCGAGGGGGTCATGAATGAAGGTGTCGTAGCGAGGCGTTTGGGTTTTTCAGGAATCCCCAACGCTGCCGAAGCCGCAATGGTGATGAGGGACATATTGCTTTGCGAACTAACCGGAGCCCGGCTGCACATTGCTCATGTCAGTACTAAAGAGTCGGTCAGGGCGGTTCGAGATGCGAAATCGAGAGGAGTGCCCGTCAGTGCTGAAACAGCACCCCACTATTTCACATTGACCCATGAAGCGGTCGAAAATTACAACACAAATGCCAAAATGAATCCGCCTCTGCGGTCCCTCCGGGATGTGGAAGCGGTCCGAGAAGGTCTTTCGGATGGCACCATCGATGTCATTGCTTCAGACCATGCGCCCCATTCCATCACAGAAAAGGATGTGCAATTCGAAAAAGCGGCCAACGGCGTCATCGGCCTTGAGACTTCGCTGGCTCTCAGTTTGAACCTGGTTGAGGAAAAAATTGTGACCCTGGCCGAACTGATCAAGAAGATGTCAATTAATCCGGCCCGAATCCTCGGCCTTGAAAAGGGGATTAGCGTCGGGAAAAAGGCCGATATCACGATTATTGACACTAAAACGACATACACGGTCGACGCCGCAACCTTTAAGTCACAAAGCCGCAATACGCCCTTTGACGGCTGGAAATTGAGGGGCAGGGCCGTTTGGACGATGGTCGATGGAAAAATCATTTTTAACGAAATTTCCAATCTGCTTTAATCCTTATCAGGAGTTGTTGTGCCTGTCAGATTCTCCAGCATAGCGATTATAGGCCTTAAATGAGATGAGAGCATCCAAGAAAAATTCATCCCAACCGAATATTCTTATTGTCGATGATGAGCTCAGCATGCGCGAGCTGCTCGAAATCATGTTAAGCCGGGAGGGATATCTTGTTGCCTGTGCCGAAAACGGTCAGCGGGCCATTTCGATGATATCGGAATCCGATTATGATCTTATCCTGTGTGATATTAGACTGGGAGATATCAGCGGCATAGATGTCTTGCGGGCGGCCAAAGCCAAGAATCAGAACAGTGTCGTCATCATGATTTCGGCGTATGCAACCGCTGAAACCGCAGTGGAAGCCATGAATGAAGGGGCCTATGACTATGTGCCAAAGCCTTTTGAAAAAGATGAGCTAAAGCATACCATCAAAACTTCGCTTGAAATCAAAAGTATTGAACATGAAAGGGAAGTAATCGAAGACCGGCTCCGAAAAACGCTCCATTTCGGAAAAATTGTTGGAAACAGCTCCGGCATGCAGAATATCTATCGCATGATTCGACAGGTGGCAAAAACCAAAACCAATATTCTAATCAGCGGTGAGAGCGGAACCGGGAAAGAGTTGATTGCCCATGCGATTCACGAACAGAGCGATCGCAGAGGGGAGCATTTCATGGTTATCAATTGCGGTGGAATCCCGGAAACGCTAATGGAGAGTGAGCTTTTTGGTCATCGCAAAGGCGCTTTTACGGGTGCCGCCCATGATAAAAAAGGATTATTTGAATTAGCGCACAAGGGGACTGTTTTTCTAGATGAAATCGGCGAACTCAGTACCCCTCTGCAAGTGAAGCTGCTGCGCGTGGTTCAGGAAAAAGTGTTTAAAACCGTCGGGGGGAATGAGGACATCGCCGTCAATATCCGGATCATATCCGCAACCAATAAGACACTTGAAGAAGAGGTGATTGCGGGGCTATTCCGGGAAGATCTCTTTTACCGGCTCAATGTAATCGAAGTCAAGGTTCCTCCCCTTAGAGAGAGAAAAGATGATATCCGTGCCCTGGCACAGCATTTTCTCGAAAAGTATTCACATGAAATGGAAAAGACGGTGACCAAGGTGTCGTCTTATGCCATCGACCTTCTAAGCAAATACGATTTTCCGGGTAATGTTCGCGAACTGGAAAACCTGATCGAACGGAGTGTGGCCCTTACGAGCACTAATATTATTCTGCCCGACAGCCTGGCGCTCTCCTTGCACAAGCGACGATGGACAAACGGTAAAAAGGATGATTATGTGAATTTAAATCAAATCGAAAACGGTGTGGCATTGGATGAAATCTTGTTGAGGATCGAAAGGGATTACATCAAAAAGGCGCTTGAGGTCAGCGGCGGGAAAAAACAGAAAGCAGCCGATCTTTTAGGAATGAATTATACCACATTTCTTTATCGACTGGAGCGGGCGGCTCTATCATAAAAATTCAAAATTTTGGAATAAAACACAATATTTTGTAAATTAATGGATTTATCTAAAATATTCAAACATGATCTTCAACAGAATTATTCTTTTTCTTACATAAAAACAGAAAGTTGTAAAAATAACTCCAGTTATCGGATTTATGGCATATATTTTGCTACAATGAGGACAAAGTGAATTTTTTTGTATACTAACTTGCCAGAAGGGAGGAAGCATGCTTCAAAAATTAAGAGGACAAAAGGGTTTTACATTGATCGAGCTGATGATCGTTATTGCGATTATCGGTATTTTGGCGGCCATCGCTATCCCCAACTTTATTTCATATCGTAACAAGGCGTATTGCAGCCAGGCCGAGGCCGATGCTCAATCGGTCGCTTCATCCATTGCGGATTATTACTCCGATCCGGATCATACCGCCATGGTTGCCATTGGCGATTTAAGTGGTCTCGGTACTATTACAGCGACCCTCGGTGGTACTATTAGCGCCATTACAATCACAGTATCAGATCCAGGACAATGTCCGCGTGACAGCAGTTACCTCCTCACCTTGCCTGAAAGCGCCAGTGATGGATGGTCATAATTGTTCCTGAAAAAGGGGAGAGGCCTAACTCTCCCCTTTCTTTTTGAAATCATACATCCCCCTCTGTTTGCCCGTTTTGGTTGTGCCTTCAACTTGCACCGCAAAGCAGCTCCATGAAGATGCGAAAATAATCCCACACTCTCGTCTTGATTCCGTCAATTTGCTTCTTGAGTCCAGACATAAAACCGATTATTGTAACCAATGATATGAAAAAAGACCGACATATCGTACCGTTACCGTTTCCGGTCTATTTTTATACGATCATAAGCTTGACGCTGTTGGGTCTTGCGGTTTCGATCTATTTGTCCATTTCCCATTACCGTGTCTACACCGATATGGCCTACAGCAGTTTTTGCGCGATTTCATACGCGATCAATTGCGATACCGTCTCACAAAGCGCCTATTCCATATTCATGGGTCTTCCGGTTCCGGTCTGGGGGATAATCGGGTACACTCTTTTTTTACTTTTGTTGGGGCAAATAGGATCGGACCGCACTACAAAAGTAAGAATGTGGACCTCTCTATTCCTGATTTCCCTGGCCTTTAGCATCTACAGTATCATTCTGGCCTTTGTTTCCACCTTTTATATCCACACCTACTGCATTCTTTGCATTCTGACCTATGCCATTAATCTGATGCTCCTGTTTTATACATGGCTTGTCCGGAAGCGATTTAACACCGAAAAGATTATGGCAGGGATAAAAAATGATATCTCTTTTCTGTTATCGAAAAAGATTACGCGCATCGCCTTGTTTATGCCCTTTGTCATCGGTGTACTGTCGGTTATCATTTTCTATCCCGCTTATTGGAATTTGAAACCTCCTCCCTTGTCGCCCGACACACCCAAGGGGATCGATGCAGACGGTCATCCATGGATCGGGGCCAAAAATCCGAAACTCGTAATTACGGAATTCGCCGACTACCAGTGTTTTCAATGCAATAAAATGCATTTTTATTTACGCCACCTGATCGAAAAGTATCCTGATAAAATCCGTCTGATCCATCGCCATTTTCCAATGGATCACAGATTCAATCCCATTGTTGAAAACCCCTTACATGCCCGTGCCGGAGGCCTGGCCATGCTGGCCATCTATGCCACCCAAAGAGGCAAGTTTTGGGAGATGAACGATCTGTTGTTCGACATCGCCAGACAATCCGAGGAGATTCAGCTTGAATTTATCGCCCAAAAGGTGGGGCTGACACATACTGATCTGATCAAAGCGCTTAAGGATAGGAATATCGTAAAAAAGCTCGTTCTTGAGATCCAGCAAGCTCTAAAGATCGGTATTGGGGGGACGCCCGGATTTCTAATCAATCAGAAGCTCTATTTTGGACAGATACCACCGGATATTATCAAAAAAGCACTGCGATGATGATTACGCGTCTTATGAGGGTCATTCTGATCGGACTATCAGCCCTTTTAATTATTTCGATTCTGGGTTTATCAAGTGTCCCGCCTGTGAGCCGAGACGCACTAACTCATCATCTTGCCGTCCCCAAACTCTACCTGAAGCATGGCGGCATGTATGAGATTCCATCATTGCCCTTTTCCTACAATCCGGGAAATCTTGATCTGCTTTATCTTATAGCTCTTCATTGGGGCAACGATATTATCCCCAAATTTATCCATTTTATATTTGCGTTACTTACGGCCTGGCTTATTTTCAACTATTTAAAGAACAAGATCGATACGCTGCATGCACTTGTGGGCGTGCTCTTATTTCTTTCACTCCCCGTAATTGTAAAACTTTCGATAACGGTTTATGTGGATTTGGGCTTGGTTTTTTTTTCAACCGCCGCACTGATCTATTGCCTAAAATGGGTGGAAAATGAATTTCAATTCAAACACTTTTTTCTTTCTGCCGTTTGGTGTGGCTTTGCACTGGGTACCAAATATAATGGCCTGATAGTCTTGTTTATACTGGCCCTGTCTGTTCCGTTCCTCCATTTAAAGGTGTCCCCCCAGCCTACATATAAATCATTACGGGCGATTGGGTACGGAATCCTTTTTGTGATTATCGCCATATCGGTTTTTTCGCCCTGGTTGATCAGAAATTTTATCTGGACGGGCAACCCCATCTACCCGTTATATGATAACCTGATCAACCAAACCCATCCGGATGCTTTCAACGCTTTGGGCCCTTTTGCCATCAGAAAAATCATTTACAAGGAATCAGGGTGGCAGATAGCACTCATTCCCCTGCGTATCTTTTTCCAGGGACTGGATGGAAACCCGCAGTATTTTGACGGACGACTGAATCCCTATCTTGTTCTGCTCCCCCTTTTTGCATTTTTGAAGCGTCAGAAAAGCCCTTCCTTTTTGACGACCGAAAAGGTGGTTCTGCTTGCATATTCAGTCTGTTATTTATCTTTTGCCTTTGTCAAGGTCGACATGCGAATCCGGTATATCGCCCCCATCATTCCGCCGTTGGTCATCCTGTCGGTAATTGGATTAAAACAAATAAACACCATGTCCAAAGCGGTATCGAAAGGAAGGGCGCCAAAATTGTTTGCTGGGACGGTCCGAGTGGGCGTGTCGATTCTGTTACTAATCAATGCGATCTATATTTGGAGGCAATTTAACACCGTCGCACCTTTTGATTATATCAGTGGGGAAATAGGGCGCGAGGCTTATATCGAAAAGTACCGGCCGGAATATTCGGCTCTGAAATACGCCAACCAAAACCTTCCGGAAGACGTCAAAATATTATCCCTGTTTCTGGGTCAGCGCCTCTATTACAGTGACAGAGAAATACGATTTGACACCGATTTGTTCCGGAAGATCACAAAGCACGCGCGAACATCGGAGGTAATTTCGAGTGAATTGAAAGAAAATGATTTCACCCATCTTCTGGTAGGAAAGGCGCTTTTCGCCAAATGGGTTTATATGAATTTTGATGAAACCCAAAAGAAACTAGTGGGGGAATTCTTTAAAAAAGATGCCAAATCTATCTTTTCCAAAGGCGGGTACGAGCTTTTTCAGTTATGAGTAAACGTAATCATCTACTGATCGGCTTGTTTTTGGTGATCGCAACCCTGAGCGTTTACGGGGAGGTGCGACGGCACCTGTTCGTTATCTATGACGACGACTTGTATGTGACCCAAAATTTAAAAGTACGATCTGGCCTCAACCGCGATAGTATCACTTGGGCCCTGACGTCCGGGCATGCGAGCAACTGGCATCCCTTAACATGGATATCGCACATGCTGGATGTGGAGCTTTACGGATTAGAACCGGGCCGGCATCATATGACCAGTGTGCTGTTTCATATTCTGAGCACGCTGATGTTATTTATTCTTTTAAGAAGAATGACCGGAAGTGTATGGCGCAGCGGATTTGTGGCCGCGCTATTTGCCCTGCATCCACTGCAGGTGGAGTCGGTGGCATGGGTGGCACAACGCAAAACGGTGTTAAGTACCTTTTTAGGGATGCTGACCCTCTGGAGCTATGCCAGATATGTTGAGGAGCCGGGAGGGCCTCGGTATCTGGCGACGCTTTTGTTTTTTATCTTGAGTCTTCTGTCGAAACCGATGCTGGTGACGCTCCCTTTTATAATGCTACTGCTTGATTATTGGCCCCTTGACCGCTGTCGGCAGGGTATGCCGAAAAAAGGAAACAACGCACGGCAATGGGGCATCAAGACATGGCTTTTGATAGAAAAAGTCCCTTTTTTTGCTTTAGCAGCCGCATCGAGCACGGTGACGTATCTGGCACAGCGTGAATGGGGTGCTGTCAGTTCGCTTGAGATGATTCCCTTAAAGCTCAGGATTTCAAACGCGCTGGTTTCCTATATCGCTTATATTATCAAAATGATCTGGCCTCAGCGCCTGGCGGTTTTTTATCCATACCCGGCCGACATCCAGATGTGGAAGGTTGCCGGGGCATCAATGCTGCTTGCGACCATATCGTTTGGTGTCATCGTATCGATGAAGCGACATCCCTATCTTTGGGTCGGGTGGTTTTGGTACATTGGGGCACTTGTTCCGATGATCGGGCTGGTGCAGGTGGGCGCCCAGGCTTTGGCCGACCGGTACGCCTATGTTATCCTTATCGGTTTGTTCATCATGATTGCCTGGGGAGTGCCCGAGTTTATTGCACGATGGCGTCATCGAAAGTGGGCAATATCGCTGGCAATCGGCGCCATCCTTATTATCTGCATCATCTGTTCAAAGTTTCAAGTTCAGTACTGGTACAATGGGGTAACTCTTTTTAAGCATGCCATCCAGGTAACCGAAAAAAACTTCCGGATGCACGACAATCTGGGATTGGCATTGGTCCGACAAGGCAAACCGGATGAAGCATATCCCCACTTTAAGGAAGCCCTGCGGATAAAACCGAACTACGCCAAATCGCATCACAATGTGGGGACCTATTATTTGTTCAATGGGAAACTGAATGAAGCGATTAGGCATTATTATACCGCATTACAGATTAATCCTGATTTTGAGAAAGCACACCATAATCTGGGGCTTGCGCTTGTTCGGTTGGGGAAGCTTCAGGAAGCCATCATCCACTTTCGCGAAGCGTTACGGATAAAACCCGATTATATCAAAGCGAATCAAAATCTAAAACAAGCCCTCAAAGCTCAGAGAAGGGGCAATGCGCTGTGAGCACGACTCTTGGCAAAGGACGACGTTTTTTCGTTGTCGTTGCGGTTCTGATCGTTACCACGCTTGCCGTCTATTGGCCGGTAAGAAATCACGAATTCATCAATTTGGACGACAATGTTTACCTCACTAACAATCCAATCGTAAAAAGAGGGCTAACATTTAAAAATATCACTTGGGCCCTGACGTCCGGGCATGCGAGCAACTGGCATCCCTTAACATGGATATCGCACATGCTGGATGTGGAGCTTTACGGATTAGAACCGGGCCGGCATCATATGACCAGTGTGCTGTTTCATATTCTGAGCACGCTGATGTTATTTATTCTTTTAAGAAGAATGACCGGAAGTGTATGGCGCAGCGGATTTGTGGCCGCGCTATTTGCCCTGCATCCACTGCAGGTGGAGTCGGTGGCATGGGTGGCACAACGCAAAACGGTGTTAAGTACCTTTTTAGGGATGCTGACCCTCTGGAGCTATGCCAGATATGTTGAGGAGCCGGGAGGGCCTCGGTATCTGGCGACGCTTTTGTTTTTTATCTTGAGTCTTCTGTCGAAACCGATGCTGGTGACGCTCCCTTTTATAATGCTACTGCTTGATTATTGGCCCCTTGACCGCTGTCGGCAGGGTATGCCGAAAAAAGGAAACAACGCACGGCAATGGGGCATCAAGACATGGCTTTTGATAGAAAAAGTCCCTTTTTTTGCTTTAGCAGCCGCATCGAGCACGGTGACGTATCTGGCACAGCGTGAATGGGGTGCTGTCAGTTCGCTTGAGATGATTCCCTTAAAGCTCAGGATTTCAAACGCGCTGGTTTCCTATATCGCTTATATTATCAAAATGATCTGGCCTCAGCGCCTGGCGGTTTTTTATCCATACCCGGCCGACATCCAGATGTGGAAGGTTGCCGGGGCATCAATGCTGCTTGCGACCATATCGTTTGGTGTCATCGTATCGATGAAGCGACATCCCTATCTTTGGGTCGGGTGGTTTTGGTACATTGGGGCACTTGTTCCGATGATCGGGCTGGTGCAGGTGGGCGCCCAGGCTTTGGCCGACCGGTACGCCTATGTTATCCTTATCGGTTTGTTCATCATGATTGCCTGGGGAGTGCCCGAGTTCTGGGACAAAATGAACCTCCCCAGAATCGGGCTTTACCTGATCGCCGCAATATCACTTTTAATGCTCCTTAACGGATCATGGTTTCAGAATCGATACTGGCGAAACAGTATTGAACTTTTTTCACAAACGCTAAATATTACTTCAAACAATTTCGTGGTTCACAATGGACTCGGAAGTGCGCTGGTACTAAAAGGAAGGACCGCCGAGGCGATAACTCAATTTTCAGAGGCGTTGCGGATAAAACCGCATTATGCGGAAGCTCACAACAATCTGGGTGTCGCTTTGGAAGTGCAGGGAAGAGATGCTGAAGCCGTGGCGCATTTTTCAGAGGCATTGCGGATAAAACCGGACTATGCCGAAGCTTACAACAATATTGGCGGTGCCATGCTGCGACAGGGGAAAGTAGACGAGGCCATATATTTATTGAGCACAGGATTGAGAAAAAATCCGAATTATGCCGAAGCTTACAACAATCTGGGAGTTGCTTGGCTTCGCAAGGGAAGGGTTGAAACATCTATGATTTTTTTTCGAAAGGCACTCCAAATAATGCCCGATTATTCTGATGCACAAGAGAATCTGAAAAAGGCTCAGGGAGTCCTGTCAGGAAATCGATAAAGATTTGAAAGAAAATAGGGGTGCTTGTAGGAACATTGGGCTTGAACCGAAAGGCATTCACCTGCTATTCTGAATAACTTATGTTTAAGGATAAAAAAGTCATTGTCGTCATGCCGGCCTACAATGCGGCCCAAACGCTTCAAAAAACCTATGCTGAAGCGATGGCACAGGAAGTCGTCGACCAAATAATTGTGGTGGATGACGGAAGCATGGATGAAACCATGGCAATCGCCAAAACCCTGCCACATGCGGTGGTTCACCTTCATGAACGTAATCGAGGTTACGGCGCTAATCAGAAAAGCTGCTACAGGCTCGCCCTTGAAGCGGGTGGCGATATCATCATTATGGTTCACCCGGATTATCAGTACACTCCGAAGCTGATACCAGCCATGGCCGCCATGATTGGAAGTGACCTCTATCAATGTGTTATGGGCTCCCGGATACTTGGCGGCCAGGCACTGAGGGGGGGGATGCCCGTATGGAAATACATAGCGAACCGTGGTCTAACGTTTGTGGAGAATATCCTTCTAGGCGCAAAGCTTTCCGAATACCATACCGGGTACAGGGCTTTTTCTCGAAAACTGCTTGAACAATTACCGTTTGAAGCCAATTCGAATGACTTTGTGTTTGATAACCAGGTCCTGGCGCAAATTGTTTGGCGTGGCGATACGATTGCTGAGGTGAGCTGTCCCACAAAATATTTTGCCGAAGCGTCATCCATTAATCTTGTAAGAAGCATCAAGTACGGATTTGGCTGCCTGGCGATTGCGATTAAGTTCCGTCTGGCCAAGATGGGTTTAATTAAATCAAAATATTTCCCGGATGAATTCTGATTAGCCGATAGGGTATATGATTTGCCTATAACTGAACTAATGATCAAATAAATCCAATGAAACTGAGAAACATTGATGGACATAAATTGGTATATCATCCGCAAAGAGTTGCCGAGTGGATTCAAAAGGGAGATTGTTTCCCAATATATGTGGAAATAGGGCCTACCAACAGATGTAACCATAAATGCGTTTTTTGTGCACTGGAATGGTTGGAACACGGAAATTACGATATCGATCAAGAGGTTATGCGGCGGGCTTTAAAAAACATGGCTGCGCATGGCGTTAAATCGGTAATGTTTGCCGGTGAGGGGGAACCTTTATTACATAGAGACATATCTGAAATTGTACAGTATGCCCATAAATATGGGCTATCCGTATCAATAACAACAAATGGGGCATTATTTGATGAGAAAATGGCGCAAGCCTGTTTGCCCTATTTAACATGGATTAGATTCAGTATCGATGCCGGGACCACCGAAACCTATTCAAAAATCCACCGGACAGGTGAAAAGGCATTCTATAATGTTATTCAAAATATCAAAATAGCTGCAGATTTAAGAAAAGCCAAAAAACTTGGGACATCAATAGATGCTCA
Organism: uncultured Desulfobacteraceae bacterium; assembly: GCA_964530095.1. Lineage (GTDB taxonomy): Bacteria > Desulfobacterota > Desulfobacteria > Desulfobacterales > CAZHA01 > CAZHAH01. The sequence continues at coordinate 29,505 of CAZHAH010000038.1, forward strand.
ACTTTTACTTATCCCTGATAATGTCGGAGAAGTCGTTAAGCTTGCCGAAATAGTAAAAGAAGCCGGTGCGGATGATTTGCAGATAAAACCTTATTCGCAACATCCATCCAGCAATAATGAATTTTTTGTAGACTACAAGGATTATTCGCATTTGGATAAAACGCTTGAAAAATTGAATTCAAAACGCTTCGAGGTTATTTTCAGGAAAGAAACAATGCAAAGACTGCAAAAAAGAAGTTATAATTCGTGCAACGGGCTTTCTTTTTTTGCCCTGATTAATGCAAAAGGCGATGTCATTCCGTGTAATTTGTTTTACGATAATCCTGAATATGTTTATGGAAACATATACACAACGCATTTTTCAGAAATCTGGAAAGGAGAAAGGAGAAAAGCGATTGTCAGTAAGATAAAAAAGCGCGGGATCGACAAATGTCGGCAAGGGTGCCGATTAGATGCAATCAATCGATATCTTGACAGGTTAGACAACCCACAATCGCCGGATAATTTTATTTAATCCAACCCGATATTATAGGTGAGAAATGGCTCAAATAACAAAAGAATGGTTGATTGAAGTCGAGGATAATATTAAGCGCCTGTGGGAAAATGGCGAGTTGCCGCCTGCGCCGATCCATTTTTCCGGGGGTAATGAGGAACAACTTGTCGAAATCGCCAAAGAGCTAAAGCCCGGAGATTATACTTTTTCAACCCATAGAAGCCATTATCACTATTTAATCGCGGGAGGGGACCCGCGGGAGTTGGAAAAAAAGATCCGTAAAGGACAAAGCATGAGTATTTTCGAAAAAAAGATCAATTTCTTAAGCTCCTCTATCGTCGCCGGGGCTCCCGCGATTGCGGCCGGTGTCGCCTGGGCATTAAAAAGAAAGGGTAGCAAAAATCGTGTCTGGTGCTTTTTAGGAGATGGTGCCGAAGGAGAAGGGCATTTTTATGAAGCTGTCAGATATGTTGATGGCTGGGATTTACCCTGTACGTTTATTATTGAAGATAATGGGTTTTCGGTGGATACACCCAAAAAGGAGATGTACGGAAAATCTGAAATGAAATGGCCGTCCTGTGTGAGAAAATACTATTACGAAAGGAAATACCCCCATGTCGGTACGGGCGCCTGGGTAAAATTCAAAAATCTAACCATAGGAGGAGACAGTTATTTCTAATGAAATACATGGAAGCGGTAAAACAATCTATGCAAATGCTTGCCGAAAAAGAAGGCGCAATCTTTATTGGGTATAATATCAAATGTGGGTCGCACGCCTATGGGACATTAACTGATGTTTCGGAATCTCAAAGATTAGAAACTCCGGTAGCTGAAAATTTAATGTCCGGATTGGCGATGGGGATGAGCTTAGAAGATATAAGACCGGTTTTATGTTTTGAAAGACATGATTTTATGTTGAATGGACTAGACGCACTGGCAAATCATTTGGACAAATTTGAAGAGATGTCTGAGGGACAATTCCACTTAAGGGTCATCATCAGGGCAATAATCGGTTCAAGAAAACCACTTTATCCTGGATTGCAGCATACCCAAAATTTTACAAGAATTTTTAAGATGCTTTTTTCATTTCCAGTACTTACGCCAGAAACACCCGAGGCAGTTTTAAGGGATTACGACATTGCACGAAATGCCCAGGGGCCATGCATGGTCATAGAAAACAGAGCGTTGTATGAAAGTGTTGGGTAAAGAAAACGCATTGATCCGAAGGTTGATTTTAGACGGGACAAAATTAGCCTGGCATAAAGATAGAGTTAAATGTTGGCAAAGAGGAGAGCGAATAGCGCCCGTTACGATAGATTGTGCATTAACCCGAAGGTGTAATTACAATTGTATATACTGCTATGGACAATTGCAGGCAAATGATGAAAAAAAAATGACACGAGATGTTATTTTCAGATTTCTTGACGATGCTGCTGAGATAGGCGTTAAGGCGATAAGCTTTGTCAGCGACGGTGAAAGTACCTGTTCTCCATACTTATATGATGCGATTTTGAAAGGAAAAAGAAATGGATTGGATCTTGCGCTAGGCACCAATGGGTCTTTGTTGAAAGAAGATAGACTGGAGGAGATACTCTCTGCGTTAACCTATCTTCGATTTAATTTATCTGCCGGAGAACCCGAGCGATATGCATATATAATGGGTTGTAAAGAAGAATTATTTTACAAGGTTTGTAATAAAATCAAAAAATGTGTCGAAATAAAAAATGAATATGATCTCGATATTAATATCGGTTTGCAAATGGTTCTTATGCCCGATTTTGGCGATCAGATTATCCCCTTGACAAAATTAGGTAAAAAGCTCGGAGTCGACTACTTGGTTATAAAACATTGCAGTGATGACGAGGATGGCAACTTAAGCGTTGACTATGAAAAATATTTTAATAACCGATTAATTGATACCTTAAAGAAAGCCGAAGCCTTGACCGATGAGAATTATCTAGTGCGGGCGAAATGGTCGAAAATATTAAGCCGGGGTAAAAGAAAATACCGCAGATGCTTTGGCCCGCCTTTTATTATTCAGTTTTCAGGATCAGGCCTGGTTGCCCCTTGCGGCATGTTATTTAATGATAAATACAAAAAATATCATATTGGGAATATTGCCGATACGCCCTTTAAGGAAATATGGAAGAGCGATCGATACTGGGAGGTCATGGATTTAATAAGATCCGACAAATTCGACGCCAGAACAAATTGCGGCACACTTTGTTTGCAACATAAGGTTAATGAATATTTGTGGGATTTAAGCCAGGGCGAAATTGAATTAAAGGATCCCCCCAAAGAAGAACCCATTGGAATAAATTTCGTTTAAATAGGATTATCAAATATAATGAAAGTTCCGCAAAGATATAATTACATCGCGGCATTCCTGACATTGAGGTGTAACCTCGGTTGCACCTATTGTTTAAATGCTGTTTCCACTTTATCGAAAGAAAGGATAGAGTTAAGCGGGGATCAATGGATCTTTGGTCTTAACCGACTTAACATAAGAGAGGATGTTCCCATAACATTAGAGGGTGGAGAACCAACAAAGCACCCGGATTTCTATAAAATAATAGAAAAGATCAATCATCCTATCGATATATTAACCAATCTTCAATTCGATATGGATGAATTTGTCAATAAAGTTGATCCTACATGGTTAAATAAGAAAAGACACCTGAGTTATAAATCGATAAGAGCCAGCTTTCACCCCGAAAGAATGGGCCTTGAAGAAACGTTGGAAAAAGCAGTAAAATTACAAAATAATGGATTTAATATTGGATTATTCGCTTTAAATTTGCCTGAGAATATTGAGCAAAATATGATTATGACGGAAAAGGCCAGGGAAGAAAAAATATATTTTTTTATTAAAGATTTTTTAGGAAAAAGAGATGGGAGACTGTTTGGACATTTTAAATATCCGGATGCATTGGGCGGTCAAAAAAAAGACGTTCTCTGTAGGATGAAAGAATTGCTAATTGCTCCGGATGGAAATGTTTACCGGTGCCATAGGGATTTATATGCTGACGAAAATTCGGTAACCAATTTGTTATCAGATAATTTTCAAATCGAAGATATTTTCAGACCCTGCCAAACATATGGGTCTTGTAACCCCTGTGATGTTAAATTAAAGACAAATCGATTTTTAGAGATGGGATCCTGTTCGGTTGAAATAAAGATGGCCCCGTAAAAACTCGAAAAAAAAAGTGGGTTTTGAGAAGTATTATGGAAAGGCGGAAGGTTAAACTATCTATTATTATGCCGGCCCTTAATGAGGAAAGAAATATTAAGGATACGATTACAGATACCTTAAAGGCCCTGGATGATTTAAGGGCTGCGGGAGAGGTTGTCGTTGTTGACGGTGGAAGCTCGGATAAAACGGTTCAAACAGTGAAAGAAGTCCAAAAACTGGATTATCGGATTCGATTGATCAACTACGATACCTCCCAAGGAATCGGTGCAGCATTTTGGAAGGGTGTTGATAATGCGTATGGAGATTTTGTCTGCATGATTCCGGGTGATCATGAGAATGATCCCTGGGAGATTTTGCGCTATTACGTGCTGCTAAATCATGTCGACATGATTGTTCCCTTTGTTTTCAACAAAGAAGTCCGTTCCTTATACCGAAATTTGCTCTCATTGGCTTATCGGTTCATCATCAATACCACTTTTTTAGTCTATTTTAATTATACAAACGGAACCGTTCTTTATCGAAAATCCATTTTAACCGAATTAGATTATCGCAGTACGGGATTTTTCTTTCAAACAGATATTTTGATCAGGAGTGTCAAAAAAGGATACCTTTTTGCTGAAGTACCCTATCGACTAGATGTAAGAAAAGATGGGGTGTCGAGTGCCGTTACGTTTCCTTCGCTCATGCAGGTGATAAAGGGGTATATACGGTTGGCAAACGGCATCTATTATAAAAGTAAAGGCGCTATAAAAAGGAAGTATGCCAAAGATTCTTTAACGGCACAACGGCGTAAGAAATCCAATCATGATGATAAAACACCCTGACCGGGTGCGATGGAACAATAAATTATAGACAGGCAAAGGTTGGTTTTTTATGCCCCCTTTTTTATATGGCTCTTTGCTCTTTATTGCGGCTTTTGGATTACACTTTATCATCTGGCGAGTGCGCGTCCCAAGAAGACAAAACAAGGTTTTGTTACAGTGTTTTTTTGGCGTACTCGTGGGGGGATCGTTGCTTCTGTATTATTTTTCAAATGACATTGCTCTGTTGGGAGTCAATCCACCGACACGACTAACGGCTTATGCACGATTGTGGATGTATTTTATATCATTTTTACTGGCCTACATGATAACCTATTCAGCTGTTGAGGCCGATAGCCCTTCATTGGTCATTATTTTAAAAATTGCACAAACAGGCACCTCCGGACTTAAAGAGGAGCACCTCCTAAGCGAACTCAACGACGATGTACTGATTGTACCGCGAATCAGGGATTTGTTACGGGACAAAATGGCGGTGCAGGCGGAAGGGAAATATCGGCTAAGACCTAAAGGCATTGTATTATCCAGGTTGTTTCAGTTGTACCGCAACCTCATGGGTGCCGGAAAAGGAGGCTGAGTGGCAGACGCCATCGTCCAGCTGCATTTGACGGCACCGATCTTGGGTCTGTTCGTAAACACTCTGGTCCAAATTTTGGCCTACCGTCTGATAGAATCGGTGGGCCTGTTGAAATCAGTTGTATTGGGTTTTGTAATCGGTTTTGCGACCGTGATGGCTTGCGGATTAGCCTGGTATCAAGCGGCTGCCCCGGATATCATGACGTTGATGGGACAGTCGACCCTAAACCTGCTGACTTATGTTGCCCTGGGGTACGGTTACTTTCATTTTATTAATTTGGGAGAAACAGCGCGCCGGATTCGAATTCTCAGAGAACTTCAGGAATCGAAGAACGGTCTTACTCTAGAGGGTATATTGGAACGATATAATGCGTTTTCGATCATAAATGTCCGTCTTCAACGAATGATCAGCAAAAAACAGATTGTTTTGCAGGAAGGACGCTACTACATCGGGAAACCGGTGATGCTTTATATGGCGAAAACACTTATTTTTCTCAAATGGATCCTGCTTAGAAGGCGAAGTGAATTTAATTGAGACGGTCTTGCAACCGGATGCGCTTTAACCATAAAGGGCGAGAGTCAGAACGAAACATAATCATCCTATCCGGACTATTTCGTCACGCTTTTGAATGATTATCTTCTATGTCGTTCTCGTTTAACCGCCATGATTGATGGGTTCTATGAAAATCCTACTTATTACGCTACCTAGAGATGGGGAGATAAAAGACAAATCCACCCCCGATTATCTCCTCTATGATTTTATGAACTATCCGCCACTTGGGCTTCTATCAATTGCGTCAGCAGTCGACCCGAGACATACTATGGAGGTCTTGGATACATCCGCCAAGAGCATGAACATTGAAGATGTGGTTGCATATATAAAGAAGCAAAAGCCGGATATGTTGGGCATGTCAGTTGTTACAAGAAGGCTATTTGCTATGTATGCCATCTCAAAGGAGATCAGGGCATCACTGCCGGGAACATTGATTGTCGTTGGCGGACCCCACATCAATTATTTTCCCAAGGAAACCATCGCTCTAGGAACCGTTGATTATGTTCTTCCAGGGTTTGGAGAGATGCGGTTTTCTCAGCTGATCGAAGCAATTGACAGAGATGACGGTTCGATTCAAAAAATCCATTCCATGTACTATACTGAAAATGGGTACACAAGGGCGACACCCGCTGAGAACGTCCCTGTGAACATTGATGACTTTCCCTTCCCGGATAGGAAACTCATTCGGCTGGATGAATACTTTACTGCTGCCGACAAAGAGAAAATGACAACCGTCTATACGTCAAGGGGGTGCCCCTTTCATTGCATTTTCTGTGATGTTCAGGAAAAGAAGTATCATTGCCGATCACCCCACCAGATTGTTGATGAATTCGAAGAGATTGCCGAAATGGGAATCGGAGAGATACACATTTTTGATGACACATTCAACCTGAACCGGCAACGGGTAATCGACATGTGTAAGGAGATAATAAGGAGAAACCTTAAAATATCGTGGAGCGCAAGGGCGAGGGTGCATCCATTTGATATGGAAATGCTCCATTTTATGAAGAAGTCCGGTTGCCGGAGACTGCATGTGGGCGTAGAGGCCTTCGACGACCGGATACTTGACGCGATAAAGAAAAACATCTCCCTGAAACACATTTACAATTTCTTTTCTTTGTGCAACAAATTACGGATTGATACGCTTGCATACTTTATCGTCGGGTTTCCCCAAGAGACGGAAGAATATCGAAAGGCACTCTTCGACAAAATAAAAACATTATCACCTACCTATGTTTTTATTAATATTCTTCAACCACTGCCAAAGACCGAATATTATCATAAACTGCTTGAAATCGGGGTTTTTAAGAAAGACTACTGGAAAGGATTTGCAGACAATCCGGTTCGTGATTTTGATCCACCGCTATGCAGAAGCCCGGAACTCCATACGGAATTGGTTCAACTCGTGGATGACATACACGAGAAATTTTATCTTTCCCCGAAGTTTATTGTGAATGACTTTATGAGAAATGCATCGCTCAAAATGCTGGTCAAAAAGTCTAAAATCGCGCTGAAATTGTTTTCCCGCAGAATGCGTCCCAGTCCATAGCAAAAAAAAACGAATGATGAAATCAACTCCGAATCGGCTGGATATCCGTAGCAATGTCAACGGAACCCTTCTTACTGCGGCTATCGGATGTCTGTTTTGTTTGGCATACTATAAGTTGATATTTTTAAAGGGATTGTTTTTTCATGATGCCATCATCTGGTACGGGAGCTTTCATTTTTTTGTTGAAAGCCTATCCAATGGAAATTTTCCCTACTGGAATCCCTTCATGCTGACAGGTACATATTTTTATCCCAGCATTCCGGTCCTTGGGTTGCTGGATCCCACTGCGCTGGTTTGTGTGGTGCTGCATAAATTTTTGTCTTTGGACCTCATGCCGCTATATGTTTACTTTTGCTTAATGAGACTCATTTTGTTGGTGACCGGGGCCTATTATCTTTACCGGTATATTACCGGTTCTCGTATCAGTGCAATGCTGGCCGCCGGTGTTTTACTTTTTTCAATTGCCCCGACTTATTTAAGACAGAATGGTATCGTTAATACAATGTTTCTGACGCCGTTTACCTTATTCTTCCTACTCAAGTATTTAAATGAGATCCGGCACCCCCGGCGTTATCTATTCCTTATGTGTTTTGTTTTTTTTACCGGCTGGAGCATAAACATCTTCATACCCGCCTATTTCCTATTCAATTTGGCGCTGTTTACGTTAGTTCTTTTCGCTCTCAGATTGATCCCGATTGCAGAGACTGCTAAAACACTCTTTCACCGGAATTCGATGGGCATGCTCGGTGGCGCCCTGGTTCTGATTATCTTAACAGCAATAATTCAGCCATAGTTTAATATACAATTTCTCATTTAAAAGAGAAT
>CAZHAH010000039.1:0-37377 GCA_964530095.1 uncultured Desulfobacteraceae bacterium
TGCGCGGGTGGTGATGGTGGCTAATTCCTGGATGTCATTACCGTTTTCATCCACCCAATAGGCCCGGTTGTCGCCCGTAAATACCATCGAAAATGAGCGGCGGCCGAATTCATCCCTCACCTCCGTGCTCTGGTGGGTGACGACGGCATCCGGGTTGCCGTCGAAAGTAACCGTCGTGGAAGCCGTGTCCTGTTGGATCATTTGAATTGTTTTTGCTATCGCAATGTCGTTCCAGGGCACATTAATCTTGCGGTGAGTGGTGAGGAGACCTGCCTTTTGATATTCCGCTGTAAGGATACCGCCGCCCTCAACCGGTATTGAAAAACGGCCCGCAGCATCGCTAAAGGCGGTTCCATATTCAGGGTGGCCATGAATGCTAACGGAGACATCTGCGATAGCAGATCCATCAATTGTCTGAATAAGGCCCGTGATCAGCGAAAACCTTTTGGGATCGTAGGCTTGAAGCGTACGATCCGGCGGGATCAGGTCCTGGTACTGCTCCCCAAAAGAGCCTTCTGGTTGAGGCTCCACAGGCGGTCCTGGTGGTTGCCGAACAACGGTCACAAAATGGCTTGAGCTGTTTCCAGCAAGATCGGTTGCTTGTGCTGTAATCGTGTTTTGGCCTATTGCGAGCGGAATGGCAGAAGTTAAAAAGGACTGTCCGGTTACTACGGCCTCGAAGCCGTTTATACTGAGCTCCGCAACTTCCTCGTTTACCGTCCCCGATACATCAATAACCTTCTGCTGGGTTATGGCTCCGTTGGCGGGATCTGTAATTCTTACCTCAGGAGCGATGGTGTCCAGCACCCCATGTATGGTTTTCTCGGAAACGTTTTGGGCCGGGTCGGTTGCAGATACGACTATCGTGTTGACACCCTCCATGAGGGTCAGGGCCGAGGAAAACGCCCCTTGAGGATCGGGTTGTAAAGGGTGAGGCTCATTATTGTGAGTTAAGGTGGTCTCAGATAGGCCTGTGCCATCCGTGAGGATCCCTACAAATGTTATGTCGCCCTGATTGGTTAGGAATCCATCCTGGGGAGAGGAGATGACTATCTCCGGAGGGGTGCAATCGATGACAATGCTGCCGGAAAGGCGCCTGGAGCGGGCCTCGATCTCGGTCTCTTCGTCATCTTTTTCCAAAAGAAAGGCCCGGGCCGTATAAGAGTATGCCCCATCGGGCAATGGATTGCCGGATTTGTCCTTTCCATTCCAGATTAGGGAGATAAGGGTGGTGAAGGGCGCATCATCATCGATCTCATCGGGGAGGGTAATGTCCTCCTTCAGCTTGGCCACCTTCTTTCCTGAAGGATCCTTTATGATTACTTTGAGCCTGGCAAGGTCCTCATCTTCTCGGATAACAAGCCTGCCCTCAAAGGTGACAGCGTCTTGGGTTGGGCAGAAGACCTCCGGCTGCAGATCAACAGCAGTGAGCTTTATGGACGGCCCATCTGCCATAAGGAGGTGGGGAAACAGGATAATGCATAGCGAAACGAGACAAATGAAGGGTAGAGTCGGGTTTGCTATTTTTTTGAACATATGAGACCTCCTTAACGTCAATGTTGAAATAATTGTTTTACGCATCCTGCCCTCCTTCCGGTTGGTAGTGGACCTTAGAGTTAATAATCAAGGGTCCTCAAATTCCATGCCACTTTATGCGAATAACGGTGAAGAAAATCTAATTCTTCTCTGCCGGCTAAATATCGCATTGATTTTATTGCCTTTTTTATTTAGCAGCCTTTAAAAAACCACTCCTTGAAATGTTCGAATGGGTCGATGCGATGATGTAGAAATTAGGAAATGTGCACAGAATTTAGTGCACAGTGCACATTTTTCTGTGCAAACTATTCTAAGTTTGATAAGTCGCACTGCGTGGGATAGGAGTAGGTATGGGAAAGGTCCAAACGGGTCTTGAAAGATTAATTGATCACCCCCCTAAATCGATAAAGGATTATCGGCTGGGTCTCCTGTGTAACCCCGCCTCGGTTGATCGGCATTTTCACCATGCCCGGTTTCTGATCGCGCAAAAATTTCCGGGCCGACTGAAAGCCCTGTTTTCGCCCCAGCACGGGTTCTTTGCCGAAAAGCAGGATAATATGATCGAATCGCAGGATCTCCGCGATCCGGTCTTAAATATTCCGGTTTTCAGCCTTTACGGAAAAACCCGCACCCCCACAAAGGAAATGCTGAAAGATATCGATATGCTGATTATAGATCTTCAGGATGTGGGAACACGGGTTTATACCTTTATATATACCCTGTCTTTTTGTATGGAGGCAGCCAAGAAATACACTAAGAAGATCCTTGTTCTCGATCGGCCCAACCCCATCTCCGGGAGCATAATCGAGGGAAATATTTTATCCGAAAATTGCACATCCTTTGTCGGACGCTATCCGATCCCGATGCGCCATGGACTCACGCTGGGGGAATTGGCGATTCTGTTTAACGATGCGTTTGAAATCGGATGTGAACTGGAGGTGATACCCATGGCCGGCTGGAAGAGAAACATGTTCTTTCGTGATACGAAGCTTCCCTGGATACCGCCTTCTCCCAACCTTCCTACGCCTGCTTCGACCCTGGTGTATCCCGGTCAGGTGATCTGGGAGGGAACCAATGTGTCTGAGGGCCGCGGCACGACCCTGCCGTTTGAAATTTTCGGTGCCCCTTTTTTTGATACCGGTAAAATTATATCTTTTGTGGGTGAAGACAAACTAAAGGGGGCCATTTTGCGGGAGATCGGTTTTGAACCGACTTCCAATAAATGGAAAGAAACCCCATGCCGCGGTTTCCAGATCCATGTCACCGATCCTCATGTATTCAAGCCGCTCTTTGCTTCCCTGACCTTGCTCCGCGCGATATTGGCTCTGCATGGCGATCGTTTCCAATGGAAGACGCCCCCGTATGAATATGAATTTGAAAGGCTTCCGATCGACCTGATCCTGGGCAGCACAAAAATTCGCCAACGTATCGAAAATTTGGAAGAAATCGACGATATCGCCGCTTCCTGGCAAGAAGATCTGGAATGCTTTGACACTTTACGGCGCAGCGTATTTCAATATTGATGGCGTCGTAAAAAGTCGCGAATTCAACTAAAAAAGCCCGGCCGTGCGGACCGGGCTTTATTGATAAAATTTAAGTAATCTACTCTTTTTCTTCTTTTTCCGCTTCTTTTTCTTCTTCTTCTTCTTTTTCTTCTTCCTTGCCCTCTTTTAGTGTTTCAACTTCCTTTTTCAAATCATCGATTTCTTCTTTGATTTTACCCGAATCGTCCGATTTGAATGTATCGTCGGCGTCAAACTCATCCTTTTTCCAGCTGTCTTTCAATTCATCAAAACCGAGATAAATCGCCAGTGCGCCGCCTAATAGAAGCATTATAGGAACAGCGCCCGCCAATAGTTCTAAAAAGAAACCCCACCATACCGTTATGCCAATAATTCCCAAAACCGCTGCGACGGCTCCACCAATTAGTGTTTTCATAAACACATCCTCCTTCTTCAAAATATGAGATACAAAACGTGTAAAGTGCAAATAATATTGGACTTTAACCTCTATCTCTCAAAGAGGTCGCAAAGAAATAACATAGCCAATGCATCAACGCAAGCATATTTTTATCTAGTTTCGGATCGACTGCGGCTTGCAATAAATATTTCAGTCTGCTATTTTTTAGACATGTTTACGGCCATCAAGACAACCTGGGCAAACCTTAACAATAAGATTCGCAAATGGATCGATACAAAGCTCGAGGACACGCATAACCATTATCTGTCCTTCCTCCCTGAAAAAATAGGCCTTTTGGCTTTTTCGACCCTGCGGCTTTTTTACTCCGGTATTAAAACTGACCCGGAACAACTATCCAAAATAAAAAATCTCACAAAAGAGGGCATCATCGTTTATGCCATTAAATACCGCAGTTCGTTTGATTACCTTTTTTCCTACACCCACTTTAAACAACATCAGATCCCTTTTCCGGAATTGGCCCTGGGGTATAAACTGTTGATTTGGCAGTCGCTTTCGCGACTTTTTCAAATTTTTTTAGCGCACCTCGACTTTGGCTTTAAAAACAGAACCCTGCTGAATCCTTTTGAAAACGATTATTACAAACAGGAGCTTTTGCAGGGCCGGACCGCTCTGCTCCATCTGATCGAGAAAGGAGGCTTTTACCGACGATTTGTCAAACAAGAAACCGATCCGGTGCAGCATCTTATCGAAATCCAGAAAACAATGGATAAGCCGGTTTTTTTGGTTCCGCAATTGACTTTTTTTGACAAAAACCCCCACCGCAGCGCACCCGCCGTGATCGATCTGTTTTTCGGCACCAAAGAAAACCCAAAAAAAATAAGACGCTTACTCACCCTTTTACGAAACCCCGGCAAAATATTTGTGGAGCTTTCCGAACCGCTCAATCTTCAGCTCTTTTTACAGGAATCCGAAAATAGAGATAAGACTATTTCATCGCTTACGATCGAATTAAGACGCCGCCTTTTGTTCCAATTAAACCGACACCGGCAAAGCATCACCGGACCGATTCTAAAATCGAGCGTCGAGCTGAAAGAAAACATTTTGGCCACCGATCATTTTCAAGCCTTTATGAAAACGTACGCTCAAAAGCGCAAGCAACCGATTCAGCAAGTCCAGAAAAAAGCCGACGAATATCTGGATGAAATCGCCGCCCGATACAGGATGGCCTTCATTAAGGTCTTGGCCCTGTTGGTGAAATGGGTTCTAAAAACCATGTTTGAAGGAATTTCGGTTAACGATGACATGTTTGCCAAGATCAAAACCATGGCCCAAAAAGGACCCTTGATTTTTATTCCCTGTCATAAAAGCCATATCGACTACCTCATTATCTCGTATATGCTCTATAACAACAATATGCCCTCCCCCCATATTGCGGCAGGCAAAAATCTTTCCTTCTGGCCTTTGGGTACTATTTTTCGCCGCGCGGGCGCGTTTTTCATACGACGCTCCTTTGGCGGCGCGGCCCTGTATGCCAAGGTTTTTTCGGCCTATATCCAAAAACTGCTCGAAGAGGGGTATAACATCGAATTCTTTATCGAAGGGGGGCGCAGCCGCACCGGCAAACTGATTCTTCCCAAGCTGGGATTTCTTTCCATTCTGCTTAAAGCCTACAAAAACAACGCCTGTGAAGACATGATATTCGTACCGATTTATGTCGGCTACGACCGCGTCCTGGAAGAGAACTCTTATCTGCAGGAGATCGAGGGCGGCAAAAAAGAGCCCGAACGCTTTATAGATGTTATCCGGGCCCGCAAATTTTTAAAAAAACGCTATGGCCGCATATATTTGAATTTTCATGAACCCCTGTCGCTGAAAAAGTTGTTGTCCCAACTCGAAAGCCCGCTCGAAAAACTTACCCAAAAGGAGCAGAACGCCTTTTGCCGCAATATCGGCCATCGCATCATCAACGCCATCACCGGAATAGCGGTGGTGACCCCGCATGGTTTGGTGGCCAGCGCGCTATTGAACCATTCCAAGTCAAGATTTTCATTCGATGACATCATGACTTCCATCCAAACCTATCTAAGATACCTCTCCTCCCAGAACGTTCAGCTTGCCGATACGCTTCGCCTCGATCATTTCCTGGCCATCGAACACGCCTTTGACGCCTACCTTCAAAGGAAAATTATCGAACAAATTCCAAAAACCAAGGAAGACCCGCAAACAGGTGATCTGTTCAAAGTCAATGTCTCCCGCAGACCGATCCTCGAATACTACAAAAACAACTGCATCGCCTACTTTATTCCGCCGGCCTTTACTTCGCTGGCGATCCTTGAACGAGACTCCTTTCAATTTTCAGCTTCCGAGCTTCGTGAAAACTATATTTTCTTTCAGAATTTTTTCAAAAATGAATTCGCCTACAATGTCGATCTGCCGCCGGAATACTCCATCCGCAAAAGCCTGAAGGCCTTCATCGATGATTCCGTCATCATTCCCCATCATACCCTGCCCGACACATATACCCTTACCCCGGCCGGTCTAAAAAAGCTAAAATATTTCTCCCGCTTCCTTAAAACCTACTTCGAATCCTATTGGGTTGCCCTCGCTTTTCTGGGGCGCAACACCCAAAACAGCCTCCACGGCAAAGCCCAATTGAAAAAAATCCAGGCCCTCGGGACACGCATGTATAAAAGAAGAGAAATCGACCAGAATGAAGCGCTTTCAAAAATCAATTTTCAGAATGCGATCGACTACTTTTCGTCCCAGGGGATTAAAGGGCCGAACGGCAAAGACCAGGTTGATTTTTATTCCGTAAGGGTACAAAAATATTTGAATCATTTGTCATCTTAGAATATGAAAGCCATGATCCTCGCGGCCGGGTTCGGAACGCGACTTCTCCCCTATACTCAGCACACCCCCAAGGTGCTTTTTACGATTTCGGGCCAGCCTCTGATCGATCTCGCCATTAAGCGGCTATGCTTGGCCGGAATTGAGGCGGTCATGATTAATTCCCACCATTTAGGGGATCAGCTGAAATCCCACGTCGCCGGCCGGGATTATGGAATACCGGTCAATGTGCGTTATGAACCGGAAATTCTGGGAACAGGGGGAGCCATAAAAAATGTGGCCGATTTTTGGGATGATGAGCCCTTCATTGTCATCAATGGTGATATCGTCTCTGATGTAGATCTAAAAGAGGTGTATCGGTTTCATACGAATCATCCCTATTTGACAACCCTGGTTTTAGCTGACGATCCGGATTTTAATACCGTAACGGTGGATAACAACCAGTTTATCACGGCTTTAAAAAAACCACCCGATGGCAGCCCGCCACCGCGAGCAGGCAACCGCCTGACCTTTACCGGAATCCACATCCTCAATCCTGAGCTACTCAATTTCATTCCGGATAAAGGATATTCCGACATCATTGACGTCTATTCCCGCCTCTTGTCCCAAAGGTTTAGACTCAAAGCCTTCGAGCCTGCAAATGGCTACTGGCGGGATCTCGGAACTCCCCAAAGATATGCCAAAACGGTTTTTGAAAAGATGTCTGTCCAGGCATTTGGAAAAATCACCTCCTCAAGCATACCCGCAAGGATTGCCAAAAATAAACTAATAGGAGACGGATCCGATCGGAAATGGTATCGCCTCACGACACCGAATGCTTCCTTGGTCATGGTTGATCACGGTTTACGGATGCCGGGGGTCAAAAATGAGGCGGATGCATTTGTTGCGATCGGAAAACATCTGCATACGCTTGGGATTCGAGTACCGAAAATCTTCCTCTTTGATACGTTTGCCGGCTTGGTTTTTTTGGAAGATTTGGGGGATACAAACCTTCAAACGATAGTCCGGCAGGCAAAGGGGACAGGAAAAATTAATTTATATTACCAAGCCGTTGTGGATTCGCTGATTCAAATGTGTCTATCGGGAGCCAAAGGTTTTGATCCCTCATGGACCTGTCAATCATCCACATACAGCCGCGAGCTGATCCTTGAAAAGGAGTGCCGCTATTTTATCGAAGCCTTTGTATCCGGTTATGCCGGAATTGACACCGGCTATGAAGATTTCGCGGATGAATTCTCCCTTCTTGCCGATGGTGCGCTTAATAATGGAGTCACCGGTTTTTTGCACCGCGATTTACAGTCGCGCAATATTATGTATAAAAACAACCGCTTTTATTTTATCGATTTTCAGGGGGGGCGCCTGGGGCCGCTCCAGTACGACTTGGCGTCGCTGCTGATTGATCCTTATGTCGAACTCCCCTACCCCGCCCAAGACGAGCTCTTGGATTACTGTATCGAAACGCTCGCTTCTTCGGCGAAAATCGACAGGGTAAAGTTTAAGAAATGTTTCAAATACTGCCGGATTAGCCGAAATTTACAGATCTTGGGCGCATTCGGATATTTAAGCCGAACAAAGGGCAAGACGCATTTTGAACAGTATATACCGGCGGCATTGGGAACCTTAGAAAAAACCTTGTCGGATGAAGTCGGCCGTGAGTTTCCCAAATTGAAAAAAATAGTAAAAAAAATCTTTCAGACAATCTAATTGGGAAGGGTTCAGATTTCAAAAGCCGCCTTAATGGCTTCTACCGCGCGTGAGCGGTCGGCCTGCGGTATGGTATAAGAGATTTTGGTTTCCGAAGTTGTGATGGTCTTGAGCGCTATATTCTGATTGGCCATGACTTCGAACACCTGGGCCGCAATCCCGGACTGGACCTCCATACCCGGCCCTTCCACGGTTATCTTGGTAATCTCCGGCAGCACCTCGAGTTGGAGCTGGGGCATCGCGGTTTGAAACTCTTTAAGAAGCGCCACAGTCCGCTCCACATCCTGTCGCGGCAAGGTAAAAGAGATGCTTATCTTGTCCTCCACCGGTGCTGTTTGGCTGATCATATCCAAGTTGACTTTTTGCTCACCGATCTTTTTGAATACCTCGGTAATCTTCTGAGGATCGTGCGGAATACCGTATATTGATACAAGGGCATCCTCATCGCTTGTGTACACGTGCGAAACGGTGCTCTGCGCAACGATCATGTCTTTCATGGTGTAGTATCCCGGCGCTTTTCCCATCATAAAACGCGCCGCTTGCAGCGCTCCGGTGGCAAAAATTTGCTTGGAGTAGGCACTGTGCCGAACCTCCAGAATCTCATCCTTGCCGGCAAACAGCACCTGATGCTCGCCAACGATGGTTCCCGCGCGCACTGCGTGAATTCCGATATCCCCAGCCTTACGTCGCTCGGTGCGGGTATGCCTGCCGAACACATAATTCTTGGAATTCATGAACACCTGATTTAGGGATTCGGCCAGTGTATACGCAGTTCCTGAAGGCGCATCTTTCTTCAAATTGTGGTGTTTTTCAATGATCTCGATGTCAAATCGTTCCCCCAGAACGGCGGCAGCTTTCTGAATCAACTCGGACATAAGATTGATTCCCAGCGACATATTGGTTGCCTGGAAAATCGGAAGACTCTCTGTATGAGCTTTGATAAGCGCCTTGTCATCGTCCGTATGCCCGGTGGTAGCAATAATAAGGGCTGCATCAATCTGCAATGCGCCTTCCAAAATACTTTTCAGCGCTTCCGGAGTAGAGAAATCGATAATCACATCCGCCGCCTTATCAGCATCGGCGAGTGACGCGTAAACGGGAAAGGAAAATTCCGCTGCCTGCGCTGCAGGGTCTACACCGGCAACGATTTCAATATCCGGGCTGGCTTGGGCCATGGCGGCCAGCACCCGGCCCATCGTGCCGCTGCAGCCGTGAATCAGGATTCGTAGCATCGATTCCCTCCTTCTTCTACTGTTAGACAGTTATAAATTCAGTCTTGCGCAAAAAGCGCAAAATATTTTTAATATCTCTGTAAAGCATTGACATACAAGCATTCTCAAAGATTAAAAACAAATTCAACTTTTTTAACTTTTATGGTTCCGGCTTGTCCGGGTTGGGGATAGAAATTAGCCTTTAACAATCGGGATGGTACCAAGAGACGGTTTACTTGTAGACCGGAAATTCTAATTTTGTCAATTCTTAACTGGAATATAACGAGCTTGGAATTGCTATAGAAATGAATGAAAATCGAAGATCGGTTCCTTTTTATTTATGATCATACGGTCGAATCGCTCAAGAATATGGTCTTTTACGTTTTCTAAATGACCGGACAGGATCTTCTGTACCTCATGAAGATTGCGGGTTTTCAAACTCTCAAATACCTGCTGGTGCTCCTGAAGCGAAGTCTCCATAATGCTGGTTAAAACCAGGTTGCGGCTGTATTTAAGAAACAAAAGGTCAAACAGTTCCTCCAGCATTTTGAGCTGTATGCGACATTGAGAAAGTGATGCAAGTGTGAAATGAAACTTCATGTCCGTCATCAGGCGCCCGTAATGGTCTGATTCTTTGACCGTTTCCTCAAAAGCATCCAGGGAAGCCTGCAAGCGATGAATACCGCTCTCATCCAAGTTGGCGATGGTTTGGGGGAGAACGGCAACCTCCAGCACCAACCGCGTTTCATAAATTTCCCTTATTTCCTGCAGGCTGACCTCATTGACGTAATAGCCTTTATTGGGTTCATGGTGAACAATGGCTTTAAACTCCAGCCACTTCAGGGCATGGATGACCGGCGTGATGCTCACATCCAGTCGGTCCGCCAGGTCCTGGTATTTTATCTTTTGTCCCGGTATGATTTCGTTATAAAAAAGCATTTGTCGTATACCCACATAGGCCTTGTGTGCGAGATCGCTTCTATCGCCAAATTTCGTTTCCTTGATTGCTCTGGGCATCTTTTTATCGTTTTGTTTCGTGGGTTAAAATTTTAATGTTTTGATACAGGTTCTTATAATATTTATTGTGGAAATTGTAAACAATTTTTATAAAAATTTGAATAATGTGTATTTACATATAGTTATATCATATATTTTTATTAAAATTATTTCTTGACAAATAAAATTTGGGGTGCTAATGAAACTCAATATCTTATAAACTATATTATCAGATTTTTAATAATATCTGTGTGGGTGCCTTCAATAACCGGATCGCAGGACCCGGTCGATTTCAATCCCGAGATGTTCGGGAGCAGCTAAAGGCACTCGATGTTGGCGGAGATGCCAGGCGGGTTCACGAGAACCTTCCGATTCTCCTAAAAGGCAAAACTTTTATCTAAATTAAGGAGGAAAAAATGAAGAAGAAAATTTTAGGTGTTTTGTTGGTTTTGGGAATGGCAGCACTTTTGGCGGGAGGCTCGCCCCTGGGAGTCATGGCTGAAGACCTTGCGCCGACCACGATGACATGGGTGGCCGGAGGTGTTGGCGGCGGTTGGTACGCACAGGTCGGCGGCCTGGCGCGCCTCATAACGGAGAAAGAGCCCAAGATCATACTCAAAGTCGTACCCGGCGGAGGCGTGGTCAACCCGGTGCGGATTTCCCGCGGCAAGGACGGCCTGGCCTGGGGCGTCACCTTTGTGGACAAAATGGCCTTCAAGGGCATGGCCCCTGTGTATAAAAGCGCCAATCCCAACGTACGGGCCATGGGCGGTATTTTCGGCATTTCTTACATCCACATCCTGGCGGCCGCCGACCAGAAGATCAAAACCTTTGACGAGATGGTCGCCCTGGTCAAGGCCGGTAAATCGATACGCGTCGCCATGCCGATGAAGGGCACCTCCGATCTTC
Source organism: uncultured Desulfobacteraceae bacterium (assembly GCA_964530095.1). Classification (GTDB taxonomy): domain Bacteria; phylum Desulfobacterota; class Desulfobacteria; order Desulfobacterales; family CAZHA01; genus CAZHAH01. Next base: position 11,124 of record CAZHAH010000039.1, read on the forward strand.
CCCTGGTTAAGACCATTTTGAAGTTCTACGGCATCTCATTCGAGGCCATCAAAAAGGCCGGTGGCAAAATCCAGCAGGCGGTCTACGCCGACATGGTCAGTCTGTATAAGGACCGGCACGTGGATTTCGTGTTTACCCACCTGGCCCTGCCCGGTGCCGCCATTACCGAGATGACGATGAGCCGTAAAAGCGTTCTTCTATCCACCTCCAAAGAATGCATCGACACGTTGGCCGAGGAACTGGGCACCATCGGCACGGCCTCAGGTAAAGCCCAAATCGCAGGAGGCACCTATAAAGGCAATCCTGATGATGTACCGGCCGTCACTACGGCTGCCGAGCTGTTAGTCAGCAAGGCTGTGCCGGATGTAGTGGCCTACACGATCCTCAAGATCATCGGTGACAATATTGAGGAAGTACATAAGATTAACAATAAAAACAGAACATTCGATCCCAAAACGGGCTGGGTCAACGTAGCCGTCCCGCTACATCCCGGTGCAATTAAGTACTATAAAGAAAAAGGCTATATGAAGTAAAAAGTTGAGACAAGGGGTGGTGCCGGGGGCTTGAATGGGTGCGCATCGTCCCCGGCCCTATCCCACAGAATATAAAAAGGAAAAAAGTCGTGCGACAGTTTAAAGGTGGGCAGAACTGGATGGTGGGATGTTGGCTGGTCGTATTGTCCCTGTTCCAGCTTTATACCGCTATCTTCGGTATCTTGCAGCCAAGGCCGCAACGCGGTATTCACTTGATGTTTCTTCTGCCGGCTGCTTTTATCCTCTTCCCCGCCGCTAAAAAATGGGCCGCCGACCGCGTGCCCATCTATGACTGGATCCTGGCCGGTCTGGCGCTTATACCCCCCATCTATCTGATTATCAACAATGACTATCTTTCCGAACGGCTTAAATTCGTCGACCCGGTGCTTCCCATCGAGTTGATCCTTGGTACCCTGAACATCATACTGCTGCTAGAGGCGATTCGGCGCGTGGTGGTGCCGGCCATGGCTATTCTGATCGCTTCCTTTCTTGGCTACATGTACGTCGCCCCTTTTCTTTCCGGAGTTTTTTACAGCAAGGCCCCATTGTTCTCTGAAATGGTCGAAATGCAATACCTGATCACCGATTCGGGTATCTACGGCGCCATCACCGGCGTCACCGCCACCTTCGTGGCTTTATTCGTGATATTCGGGGCCGTCATGGAGACGACCAACACCGGTCTTTTTTTTACCGACTTGGCATCGCGTCTGGCCGGCAGGAGCAAAGGCGGTCCTGCCAAGATTGCGGTGCTCAGTAGTGGCCTTTTCGGCTCCATCAGCGGGGTGGCAGCGGCCAATGTTTACGCCACCGGGACGTTCACTATCCCACTGATGAAAAAACTGGGCTATCGGCCCCGTTTCGCCGGTGCGGTGGAGGCCTCCGCTTCCGTTGGCGGCATGATGATGCCGCCGGTGATGGGTGCGGGCGCTTTTGTCATGTCGGAGATAACCGGAATCCCCTATGTGAAAATCATCATCGCCGCCACCCTGGGTTCTCTTCTGTATTACGCCAGCCTGGTGTTCAGGGTTCATTTCACGGCCCTGAAAGACGAGCTTAGAAGCATGGATGAAAAGGATATAAAGCCGTTAAAGACAATCCTGAAGGACCTCTATCTTTTGATCCCCATGATCGTTTTGGTGATTATACTGCTTATCGGCTACTCGCCCTTCAAGGCTGCAATTTATGCTATCGGCATATGCTTTTTGTTCAGTTTTTTGAAGCGCGAAAACCGGATGACCCCCAAAAAGATCTGGGAGACCCTGCGCCTGGGCGGTCAGAACATGATCATGATCGCCATGGCTTGCGCCGGGGCCGGCATGGTGGTCAGCATCGTGACTCACACCGGACTGGCCCTTGGTATCGCCACTGTTATAACGAACTGGTCCGGCGGCCACCTGCTGCCCGCCCTGCTCTTAATCATGGTCACATCCCTGACTCTCGGCATGGGACTTCCCTGCACACCGGCGTATATTATCGCCATCACCATCGGCGGGCCGGCACTTATTGCAATGGGCTGCAACCTGTTGCCTTCACACATGTTCGTTTACTACTTTGCCATCCTGGCCGGTGTCACCCCGCCTGTATGTATCGCTGCTTACTGCGGGGCAGCCATCGCAGAATCCAAGCCCCTACAGACGGGGATTGAGTCCTTAAAGCTGGCGCTGGTCGGTTTTATCGTACCTTATGTTTTTGTATACAACGAGGCCCTTCTTATGCAGGGCAGCGTTGTGGGCATATTGACCGTTACCATCCTGCTTCTTATATGTGTGATTTTATCTGCCGGCGGCTTAAGCGGTTATTTATTCAGGGCGATGAACTTTGTCGGCCGAATAGTCACCTTAGGTTTTGCAATCGGAGCAGCTGTGCTTTGCACCAAGCCGGACTTGACCGATCAACCCCTGATGCTTGCAACCTCCGTGGCCGCGCTAGTGGTTTTTTCGATTCTGGTTTTCAGGAAAAAGAGACAGCTTGAACCGGTCACTGTCGGGTCGGAGTCCGCAAGTAGTTAATCGGTTAGAATGAGTCTTGGACATTTAAGGAGTTGGTAATGTTTACTGGAGTTTTTACGGCAATTGTGACACCGTTTATCAACGGTGAGTTGGATGAGGAAAGCCTGCGCGGCCTTATCGAGTTTCAGATAGCAAAGGGCATCGCCGGAATCGTGCCTTGCGGCACCACCGGTGAATCGCCCACTTTGGGTTTCGATGAGTACAAACGTGTGGTCGGGATCACGGTGGAGATTGCACGCAAACGGGTACCGGTGGTGGCCGGGGCAGGGTCCAACGCCACGGCTAAAGCCGTGGAACTGACCCGGTGCGCCAAACAGCTGGGAGTCGACGCTACTTTGCAGGTTACCCCCTACTATAACAAGCCCACTCCGGAAGGTCTCTATCAACATTTCAAGAAGGTGGCCGAAGTGGGCTTGCCCCTGGTGATCTACAACGTACCGGGACGCACAGGTATTAATATCACACCCGAAACCGTGGCGCATCTTTCAAAAATACCCGAAGTGGCTGCAATCAAGGAAGCCAGCGGTGACATTGCCCAAATGGCTGAGATCAACAGACTTTGTGACGACCGACTAACGCTGTTATCTGGCGACGACGCGATGACACTGCCGGTACTGAGTGTGGGCGGCAAAGGTGTGATCAGCGTTATCAGCAATCTTCTTCCCGACAAGATGGCAAAAATATGCCAAGCCTGGCAGGCGGGTGACGCGGCCAGGGCCCTGGAAAACCATGCCGGACTTCTGCCCTTGATGCGGGCCATGTTCATGGAGTCCAACCCCATTCCCATCAAAACGGCATTGATGATGAAAGGGTTGATTAAAAGTGCCGAACTTAGGCTGCCCCTGTGCGCTATGTCCGAGACCAACAGGGAGAAACTTGCTCAGGTCTTAAAAGAAGCCGGCGTACTTTGAGCAGTTACCGGATACAATCCTTCCAGCCAAGGGAAAAAGCGTTATCGGTCGGCGGTGTATTACCATACAGCCTTCTCCCTCTATCCTTGCGAAATGTAATATCTGAAAGGCTATACATCTGATTTCAGAACAGGAGAATGACAACAGTGGCCTGGAAGAGTGCAGACGTGGTCGTTATCGGTGGTGGTATTATCGGAACCGCCATCGCCTATTTTCTGTCCCGCCAAAAGATCAATGTCATCCTTTTGGAAAAAGGCGGAATTGCATCCGGAAGCTCCGGAGCATGTGACGGGGCGGTTGTAATGCAAACAAAAAAACCTGGCGTTCATTTAAAGTTGGCCCTGCAAAGCCACGCGCTTTTAAGCCAGATGCAGGATCACCTGCCGGTACCCATAGAATATGAAAAGAGCGGTGGTCTGATCGTCATCGAAACCGAAGACGAAAAGACGGCCATGCAGCAGTTTGTCGAGGCCCAGCGTCAAGCGGGCTTGGATGTTGAGCTTTTAGATCACAAGCAGCTTCGCGCCTTGGCACCGCGCTTGTCCGACCACCTGATTGGTGCCACCTATTCACCCCGGGACAGTAAGATCAATCCCATCGCCCTGACACTTGGCTTTGCCATGGGCGCGAAACAAATGGGCACGGAAATTTTAACCGGCATCGCTGTATCAGATATCGAGGTTGAAGGAAGACAAATCTCCGCCGTCGCGACCGCAGCCGGTAAAATTGGAACCCGTACGGTTGTTAATGCGGCCGGTGTATACGCCTCTGAGATCGGTCGAATGTTAGGTATCGAGATACCCATCAAGCCCAGGCGCGGACAGCTGCTGGTCACCGAGGCACGGCCGGGCCTTTTGAAGCCATGGCTGGGATCGGCGAACTATATTGCCGCAAAATTTAATCCCCAGCTTGCCAAGGAGGGCGCCGGCGGAGTATCCATAGACCAGACTCAAAATGGCAACCTTCTTATAGGGGCTACCCGCGAATTAGTTGGATATGACAAGGGGACAACGGTGGAAGGGTTAAAACAGATCGCTTCACGCGCTGTTCGAATCCTGCCCGATCTAAAGCATACGCATTTAATCCGGGCATTTGCCGGGCTGAGACCTTACACGCCCGATGGATTACCAATTTTAGGGAAAGTGCAAAAAATCAAGGGGCTTATCATGGCCGCGGGGCATGAAGGCGACGGAATCGCCCTGTCGGCCATCACCGGAAAACTGATCAGCGAATTGGTTATAGAGGGAAAAACGGATGTCGCCCTTGACAGCTTTAATCTGAAACGGTTTTCAACCGACACGACACAACACTGACCCGAATCCGTTAAGACGAAGGACCACACATGGGGATAATCGAGGATAGCAAGGGCGCAGCCGGCATACGGATTGATTCTTTGGAAAGGGGCAGGGAAATCGTATTTTCCGTCAATGGCCAATCCACAACGGCCCATGTTGGGGAAACGATTCACGCCGCTCTGATCGCCGCCGGTTATTGTCAGTTTCGTAAAAGCAAAACCCACCAACCGCGGGGCGTGTTTTGCGGTATAGGCGTTTGCCATGAATGCGTGGTAACCGTAAACAACGGCTCTACCCAACGGGCTTGTGTGACCGTGGTTGAAGAAGGCATGGAGATAGAGATCAATGGTTCCTGAAGCCTACGATGTGGTTATTATCGGAGCCGGGCCTTCCGGAATCGGAGCAGCAGCCGTATTGGCCGAATATTCCCTAAAAGTACTCCTGATTGATGAAAACAACCAGATCGGCGGTCAGATTTGGCGCAAACCGGTATATAAACCAGCGGGTAGATTCCGAGGTCCACAACCCCCGGGGCTGCAATTGGATTTAAGCGCCGGCACCGGCACCAACAAAAAAAACCTGCGTATCATCACGCCGGCTTGCGTACTGGGTGTGTTTCCCGAAAAACATCTTCTGCTGTCAACCCCCGAAGAAAGCGTAAAAGAAATCAAAGCGCGCTGGATTATCTTTGCGACCGGTGCCAGAGAGAAAGTACGCCCGTTCAAGGGGTGGACTTTGCCCGGTGTAATGACGCTCGGAGCAGCTCAAATATTGCTCAAATACTATGGGGTGTTAGCGTCATCTAAAATTTTGGTCGCCGGAGCGGGTCCATTGGTCTATTTATTGAGCAGCCAAATCATAGGTGCCGGCGGCAAAGTGACGACCGTGTTGGATCGCTCATCTACGGCTACAATGTTAAATGCCATGTGGGTGATGGCCGGTCAGTTGCCGAAAATCGGCCAGGGGCTGCTTGCGCTTGGCCGCTTGATCCAAAAGAGGGCCCCGATAAAGCACCGGATGCAAGTTGTCGAAGTTAAGGGCAAAGGTAAGCTTCAGGAAGTCATTGCCGCTAAAATCGCCCCTGACGGCACCACCGTGCAGGGCAGCCAACAGCGTTATGAGACGCAAATGCTTGCCTGCGGCAACGGTTTTATCCCCAATATCGAACTGCCGCAGCTGGCCGGGTGCGATTTAACTTACGCTGCGGATATGGGCGGCTGGATCGTTAAAGCGGATGCATCGATGGAGACCTCGGTTAGTGGAGTATTTGCGGCCGGAGAAATCACCGGTGTCGCCGGTGGTGATAAAGCGTTGATAGAGGGTCAGCTGGCGGCCTTGTCGATTTTAAGGCAGTTAGGAAAATTAAACTCAAAGAAACACCGCATCCGGCAGACGGCCTTATTGACCAAACGCAAACGTTGTCAGCGTTTCGGGGCATTTTTAAACCATCAGTGGGCAATCCATCCGCGCGAGTGGGCCGGAATTGATGATGCGACCATCATCTGCCGTTGCGAAGACATAACCATGGGCACTATCCGCGGTTGGATCAACGAAGGCATCACGTCTGCGTCCGAACTAAAAAGAGCAACCCGATGCGGTATGGGAAACTGTCAGGGGCGCACCTGCGCTCCGCTGATTTATGATATTTTAGCGGCCTGTTCTGTTGACGGAAGGCGGGGGCCGCATCCACTCTCGGTGCGGACACCGGTTAAACCGATACCGCTGGGCGACCTGGCCCGGATGTGTTCCTAATAAGCCCCATATCTTATAGAGATTCGGTTATGAAAATTTTGATTGATTCTAAATGGATCGATAGAGATGATAAAATCGGTGTTTATGATCCATTCGATAATTCTCTGATCGACACCATTCCCAAGGCCAACCGGAAAGATGTAAACAATGTTCTGAAAGCGGCCGAAAAAGGGTGCCAGATAGCTAAAAATTTAACAATATATGAACGCTCCCAGATTTTGTATAAAACAGCGGATATCTTGACAAACAGGACTGAAGAATTCGCTCAGCTGCTTGCCAGAGAAAGTTCGAAAACCATCAGGGAGGCTCGTAAAGAAGTCAGCCGTTGTGTCAACACCTTAAGGGTTTCAGGCGAGGAAGCAAAAAGAATCCATGGCGAAACCATCGCTTTTGATTCTTTTCCGGGCGGCGAGAACCGCAAAGGGTACTATTACCGCTTTCCCATCGGCATCATACTGGCGATAACGCCTTTTAATGATCCCTTAAATCTGGTAGCGCATAAACTGGGTCCGGCATTTGCGGGAGGAAACAGCGTTATTCTCAAACCGGCCACCCTTACACCTCTTTCAGCAATTAAACTGGCAGAAGCTCTGCTGGAGGCCGGATTACCACCTCAGGTTCTGCAGATTATAACCGGACATGGTGTTGAAATCGGGGAACCGCTCATTCAAGACGAACGGATCCAGATGCTGTCATTTACGGGCGGTATAACCGCCGGGAAAAAAATTGTCTCCATTGCCGGCATTAAAAAGCTGGGCATGGAATTAGGATCAAATTCTCCTGTGATCGTCTGGAATGACTGCGATATTGATTGGGCGGTTGATTCCTGTGTATCCGGTGCATTCTGGGCTGCGGGTCAGAACTGTATCGGAGTACAGCGTATTTATATACACACAAAAATTTATGACGAATTTAAGGATAAATTTATCAACCGGACTGGCAGATTGAAAGTCGGCGACAAGCTGTCCGAAGAAACGGACATGGGTCCGATGATCACCGCCACCGAAGCGCTGCGGGTTGAAAATTGGATAAAAGATGCTATTCAATCCGGTGCAACGCTTTTGTGTGGTGGCCAGAGAAAGGATGCGCTTATATCTCCCACGGTGCTTGAAAATGTGCCCAAAAATTGTCGCATTTATTGTGAGGAAGTTTTCGGCCCGGTTGTCAATCTTTTTCGTATCGACGATTTTGATGAAGCTATCAAAGAGACCAACAGCCTCGAATATGGCCTGCATGCAGCAGTGTTTACAAAGGATGTCAATCTGGCTTTCAAAGCCGCCTATGAAATCGAATGTGGCGGCGTCATGATCAATGACTCTACGGATTACCGGCTTGATTCCATGCCCTTTGGCGGTGTGAAAAATTCCGGGTTGGGCCGGGAGGGCATAAAATTTGCCCTTCAGGAAATGACTGAACCGAAAGTAATCTGTTTTTATCACGGATAAATATCATGGAATTAAAAGGTCTGTTTACCGCAATAGTTACACCCTTTAAATCAGATGGAAGCCTGGATAAAGATGCGCTCAGAAAAATGATTGAATTCCAGGTGCGCAATAACGTAGCGGGTATCGTTCCCTGCACGGTTACAGGAGAAAGCGCGACGCTTTCATACAATGAGCATGACTGGGTAATTGAATTAACGGTTAAATATGTTAACAAACGCGTCCTAGTTCTTGCTTCAACCGGCAGCAATTGCACTCAGGAGGCTGTCAGCTTATCCCGGCATGCCCAAAAAGCCGGATCTGATGCCGTTTTTTTGGTGACCCCCTATCTGAATACACCCACCCAGAAAGGATTATACCTTCACTTTAAAACCATTGCAGAAAAAATTGATATTCCCTGCATCTTATTCAATTTAAAGGCGCAGACCAATGTAAATATAGATACAGCCACCTTAATGCAACTGACAGATGAATGTCCAAATATAATCGGTATGTGCGAAGTCGGGACAAACCTTGATCAGGCCAAAGAGATCCTTTCAAAAAAAACGCCGAACCTAAAACTTTTGGCCGGAAAAGACGATCAGGCGATCGATATTATCCGACTGGGGGGCGCTGGACTTATTTCAGTCGCGGCAAACATCGTTCCTGACAAAATGCTCCAGATGACCCGATCCGCTTTTGATGAAGAATATAATACGGCTGAAAGCATAAGAGAAAAATTATCCGATTTATTTAAAATTTTGCAGTTGCAACCGGACCCGGTACCTGTAAAAACGATATTATCACAGATGAAATTATGTGCAGAATCCTTTCGACTGCCCATATGCAGCTTTGAAGATGAACAATTTAATGCGCAAATAAAGAAAATAGTTAAACGCCTCGGAATTTCTACAACTTAATGAAAACATAGGATATTTTTTGAGGTCTGAGTTTTTGCCTCAATCATTCCAATTGGGGCGAAGCCCAAAAATTGAGACCTCAACTTAGGTAATTAAAAATCCGTTCCATGAAAAAAATCAATACCGCCGCTAACGGACCTGCAATCGGCATCATTATGCTCGATACCGTTTTCCCGCGCATACCCGGAGACGTGGGCAATCCGGCTACCTTTTCATTCCCGCTGCTGTACAAAGTCGTAAAAGGCGCAAACCCCACCCGTGTGGTTAAAGATGCCGATCCGCTTTTGCTGCAACTTTTTATCGACGCTGCGGGTGACCTTGAGCGTGAGGGTGTAAAAGCGATTGCAACCAGCTGCGGCTTTTTAGCCGTATTTCACCGGGAACTGGTAAATGCCGTTAATGTTCCGATTTTCACTTCAAGCCTGCTGCAGGTGCATTCGGCCCAGGCGATCATTAAAAAAGAACAAAAGGTCGGCATCATCACGGCCAGTAGGCAGTCGTTAACCCGCAGGCATTTTGCCGGCGTCGGTATCCAATCTTATCCAATGGCCGTCATCGGCATGGATGAAACCGAAGAATTTGCCGCAGTGTTCCTTGAGGGTAAAAAGACCATAGACGTCGAAAAATGCCGGCAGGAAATGGTATCGGCGGCCGAAAAATTGGTAGACACCTATCCGGATGTCGGTGCGATCGTTTTAGAATGCACCAATATGCCGCCCTATGCCAAGGATATTCAACAGACTGTGGGACGGCCCGTCTTTGATGTGGTCACGATGATAAATTATGCCTATTCAGTGGTAGAGAGAAACAGTTTAACCTGATTTCCCTAAAGTGTTTGCGGCGTTGATAAGGAGAAGGATCAATCTTTTGGACATCGATGACGCTATATTTATAATCAAACTTAAGAGCCGCTTTCAAAACACCCCTTCCTTGACCTTAACCAAACTGAAATGTTTTGAAACTGCTTGGATAGGGGTGGAAACCAGGTCCAGTGGGAAAAAATCCCCTGTACAATTAACTGCTATTATAATATTAAACATAGTGAGATACGACAGAAAGTAAATTGCGGGCGCGGGGCAAGCAGGCAGTTGACGACTTAATCCGAATATTTTATAAAAATTCCCCTGCAAACCTATAATCGGACTCGTGAAACATCCGGGTTATTGATGTCTGAAATATGAAAAAGCCGATACTTATATTTGTGATATTTGCCTTTTTCATTTGTGGTGCTGTTTCCGCAAGCGCAGATCAATTGTTCCCAAAAAAGGGCTGGAAGGACCAGCCCAATCCCCTGGCCAGTTCGGATGCTTATGCGGGCGGTGAAATATCCGTATGGGCCTTTCAGTACCCCAAAAGCCTCAACTATTATTTAGATAACAACTCGTTGAATGCCGAACTCTTCAGCGCCATGTTCGAAAGCCTGTTGAGTATGCATCCCATCACCCTCGAATATGAACCCGGATTGGCGCAAAGATGGTCTATTTCAGATGATAAAAAGACCTTTACCTTCCATCTCGATAAAAAAGCGCGCTGGAGCGATGGAACCCCCATTACGGCCCATGATGTCAGATGGACCTACGATGCCATCATGGACTCCAAGAATCTTACGGGTGTCCACAAAGTGGATATGGAGCGTTTCAACCCACCGGTCGTGGTTGATCGATATACGATCCGTTTTACCGCCAAGGATATCCATTGGCGAAATCTTGGGGCGGCCGGCAATTTTTTCATTCTTTGCAAACAGGCGTATGAAAGCATCGATTTTAACAAAATCAATTTCGAATTTCCGATTGTCTCCGGTCCTTATCGGCTGGGTGAAATCAACGAGGGCGTTTATCTTAACATGACGCGTCGCGACAATTGGTGGAATAAGGACTCACCCGGCGCCCGTTATACGAACAATTTTGAAACCCTCCGTTTCCGCTTTTATGCTGAAAGGGAAAATGCGTTTGAGGCTTTTAAAAAAGGCCTCATCGATCTTTACCCGGTTTATACATCCCGATTATGGGTTAATGAAACCAAAGGGCAAAAATTTGCCAAAAACTGGATCGTCAAACAAAAGATTTTCAATAATAAGCCCTTCGGATTTCAAGGATTTGCCATGAACATGCGCAAACCGCCCTTTGATGATGCTAAAGTCCGCCGGGCGATGGCCCATCTGGTCGATCGGCGCAAGATGAACCGAACGCTGATGTACCGTCAGTATATTCTTCACCGGTCCTATTTTGAAGATCTCTATTCCAAGGAAAACCCCAACCCCAACCCATTGATTGAATTCGATCCCGCCAAGGCGCAAAAACTGCTTCACGCTGCCGGCTGGAGGGTGAATCCCAAAACGGGTCTTTTGGAAAAAAATGGCCGCACGTTTTCCTTTCAATTCCTAACCCGAGAAGGTTCCAGTGAAAAATTTATTACCATTTTTTCCGAAGACCTCAAGGATGTGGGGATCGAACTGACCATTGACAAAAAGGACTGGGCCTCATGGGCCCGGGACATGGATGGGTTCAACTATCAGATGACCTGGGCGGCCTGGGGCGCATCCGTTTTTAAGGACCCTGAGGGGATGTGGTCCTCCAAAGAGGCCACGCGCAAAGGCGGGAATAATATTACCGGTTTTAAGAATGCGCTGGCGGATCAATTAATCGAGAAACAGAAACAAATTTTTGATATCACCCGACGCAATCAAATATACCGCAAAATAGACCAGATTATTTACGGCGAATCCCCCTATGTGCTACTATGGTATATCAATTATACCCGACTTCTGTACTGGAATAAATTCGGAGTACCGCAGACGGTACTGACCAAGTATTCGGGGGAAAGTGCCGCTTACGCTTATTGGTGGCTGGATGAGGATTCGGAAGCCGATTTGAAGGACGCCATACAGAACAACACCTCACTCCCTTCCAGGGAGTCTGCGGTCTACTTCGACGAGGTTTTTAATTAGACGTTATACGCCTTCAATCACTTTATAAACCTTCTCAAGGGCCTGATCCAGGTTTTCGGGCTTCGACCCCCCGGCCTGGGCCATGTCGGGCCTGCCGCCGCCCTTCCCGCCGACCGTGGCCGCAATCTCATTCACAATGCGCCCCGCGTGATAGCGATCAACAAGATCTCTTGTCACCACGGCGATGAGAAACACCTTCAGGCCCGCTTTGGCCCCCAACACAATGACACCTGACTTGATGCGATCTTTGAATTTGTCCGCCAAGTCCCGCAGCGCGGCCGGTGTATCGACGGAAACGATTTTTGACAGAACCCTGACGCCATTGACGGTTTTTAGTCCGTCTTCGATGGCCTGGGTCGATTTAAGCGCCCGTTCGGCTTTTAAGCTCTCAAGCGATTTTTCAAGCGATTTTTGATGCTCGATCAGTTTTTCAATCTTTTGAACGACACCCCCGGGTTTGTCTTTTACCAGACCGGCCGTCTCCTGAACGATCTCTGATAATTTCTGTATGTGCGCCAAGGCGGCTTCGCCCGTCCGGGCCTCAATTCGCCGCACCCCGGAAGCCACGCTCGACTCACTCACAATTTTAAAAAGGCCGATATTGCCGGTGCGGCTGGTGTGGGTTCCACCACACAGTTCCTTACTGAAAGAACCCAGGGTAATCATCCGCACGCGGTCTTCATATTTTTCTTCAAACAAAGCGATGGCATCGCTTTTGAATGCGTCTTCGGCTTCCATCTCCTGTACCTGAACCGCTACGTTTTCACGAATCCGCTGATTGACCTGGTTTTCGATTTCATCCAAGGTTTCGGCTTCAATTTGCGAAAAATGCGTAAAATCAAAACGGAGTCTGTCTGCGGCCACCAGAGATCCGGCCTGCTTGACGTGGTCGCCCAGCACCTGGCGCAATGCGGAATGGAGGATATGCGTGGCGGTGTGATTTAATGCGATGGCGCCCCGGTTGGCGGCATTTACGGTGAGAATTGCCCGACCCCCCCGGCGGATGGTCCCGGATACGATCTCCCCTTTATGGATGATGAGTCCGGTTGGATCCTTGATCGTCGCCGACACCTCCATTTCAAAAGACGGATTGGGCTCGTGTCCCGTGATGGTGCCCACGTCACCACTCTGGCCCCCAGCTTCTCCGTAAAAAGGGGTAGCCGAAGTGACGGTTTCTACGGCACTGCCGGCACCGGCCTCCTGAACCTCTTGGCCGTTTTGTACCAGGAGCAAAATTTCTGAATCGCTTTGTAAGGTGTCATATCCGCTGAATTCGGGTTTAACGCCTTTTGCCGAAAGGCGTTTGTAGGCCTCGCTGATTTCCGCAAAAGTGATTACCGATCTCGACCTTTTACGCTGGGCGGTCATTTCACTATCGAAGCCATCCATGTCCAGAGCGAGGTTCTCTTCTCTGACGACATCCCTGACGATGTCAACCGGAAACCCATACGTGTCATATAATTTAAAAATGACCTGACCGGGAACTTTCGTTTCGCCCTTGGCCTTTATCTCCTTTAAGGATTCGTTTAAGATCTTAAGACCGCTGTCGAGTGTCTCCGAAAACCGCATCTCCTCGTTCTCAACAACATTGGTTATAAAGGCTTTGCCCTCAACAAGTTCGGGGTAAGCCGTTTCCATGATGTCAGTCACCACTTTGACGGTTTGATGCAAAAAGGGCTTTACGAGACCGATATTGCGTCCATAGCGGATAGCCCGGCGCATAATCCGCCGCAGCACATATCCGCGTCCCTCATTGGAGGGAAGAATCCCATCACCGATCAGAAATGCCGCAGCCCGGCTGTGATCGGCAATCACCTTCATGGCCACATCGGTCCGATCCGATTCGCCCAGTCGGTTTTCCGAAAGATTTTCCACCCGCCGCATGATGGGCAGGATTAGATCGGTATCGAAATTAGTCGGCACATTTTGCAGAATCGATGCCATCCGCTCAAGCCCCAAACCGGTGTCGATACTCGGCTTGGGCAAGGGTGTCATTTTGCCGGAAGCGTCCCGGTTAAATTGCATAAAAACGAGGTTCCATAATTCAAGGTAGCGATCGCAATCACAGCCGATTTTACAATCGGGTCGGCCACAACCGAATTCCACCCCCCGATCCAAATGAATCTCGGAACAGGGTCCGCACGGACCGGTGTCTCCCATGGCCCAAAAGTTGTCTTCTTCTCCGAAACGAACGATTCGATCCTCCGGTACGCCGGCCTGTTTGTACCAGATTTCGGCCGCTTCGTCATCGTCCAGGTAAATCGAAACCCACAGCTTATCTTCCGGCAAACCATATCCGTCGGTTAAAAGATCCCATCCAAACTCAACCGCTTTTTCCTTGAAATAGTCACCAAATGAGAAATTTCCCAGCATTTCAAAAAAAGTATGATGCCGGGCCGTGTAGCCGACATTCTCCAGGTCATTATGTTTCCCACCGGCGCGGACACATTTTTGGGAGGTTGTGGCCCTCGCATAACCTCTTTTTTCCTCACCCAGAAAAACGCGTTTAAACTGCACCATTCCGGCGTTGACGAACAGTAATGTCGGATCATCCTGTGGTACCAGTGAAGAACTCCTCACCACCTGATGGTTATGTTTTTCAAAATATTTTAGAAATTTTCGTCGTACTTCCTCACCCGTCATTTGTCGCTCCGTTCTCAATGGTTTCCTTATCCTTCTGCGGTACGCCCAGCTCGGCTTTGGTTTTTTCCAGAATCGAAGCGTAGATATCCTCGTTCTCCTGTAAGAAACGTTTGGCGTTCTCTCGTCCCTGACCAATCCGCTCCCCGTCACTCGAGTACCACGAACCACTCTTTTCAACTATCCCTGCCGTCACGGCCGTGTCCAGAAGATCACCCGCTTTTGAAATGCCATCGCCGTATGTGATATCGAATTCGGCGTCTCTAAACGGCGGCGCCATTTTATTTTTGACGACGCGCACACGAGTCCGATTGCCGACGACTTCCTGACCGTCCTTGATGGCGCCGATCCGTCTTATATCCAACCGGACGGAAGAATAAAATTTCAAGGCATTTCCACCCGTGGTGGTCTCCGGATTCCCGAATACGACGCCGATTTTCATTCTAATTTGGTTGATGAAGACCACCACCGTCATGGTTTTGTTGATGGTGCCGGTCAGTTTCCGCAAAGCCTGTGACATGAGCCTTGCCTGCAGTCCCATATGGGAATCTCCCATTTCGCCTTCGATTTCGGCTCTGGGGACTAGGGCTGCGACCGAATCAATGACCATAATATCGATAGCGCCGCTGCGCACCAGCATGTCTGCGATTTCAAGCGCCTGCTCGCCCGTATCCGGTTGTGCCACGAGGAGTTCATCACAGTTCACTCCCAGTCTTTTGGCATATATGATATCGAGGGCGTGCTCGGCATCGATAAAGGCCGCGATTCCGCCCTCTTTCTGGGCTTCGGCCACCGCATGCAATGCGAGCGTTGTTTTACCCGATGCCTCCGGACCGAAAATTTCGCAGACCCTCCCCTTGGGCAATCCGCCGACGCCCAAAGCGCAATCAAGGGCTAATGAACCTGTGGATATGGCCGGCACCTCCATAACCGAGTCACTCCCCAGCTTCATTATGGAACCTTTGCCAAATTGGCGTTCGATTTGGGTCATTGCGGCTTCGACCGCCCTTTCCTTATCGGATGAAACAGTCATGTTTTCCTCCTTTTTCTCTCCCCAAATAACAAGTTTTTCCCGAATTGGGCCAAAACTCGATTATATGTTATTCGTTATCAGTTATCAGTTTTGATGATCTCCTAAAAAGTCACGGATTCAACTATAGATGGGACTTTTTACGACGCCATCAGTTTTACGCTCTTAAGCTCGCTATAGACCGCCCCTTCCGGTTTCAAGTCACTCTTAAACAAAATGACCCGATCGGCCGTAAAAGGTTCCGATTCAAATCCTCCCACATCTTCTATGGCCTTCAGCAACGCTTTCGGATCGGGTCTTTTTTTGAGGCGGCCCAGGGTCAGATGACCCTTAAATGACCGCTTTTCACGTGCAAAACCGATTTGGCTCAATTCGTTTTGCAGGGCTTCCTGCAGCTTCCGCAGCAAATCGGTCTCTCCCTTAATCCCCACCCAAACAACACGTGCCCTGCTTATACCTGGGAAAACCCCTATGCCTTTAGCGCGCAACTCTATCGGCGAACACCCTTTTGTCGAACGTTGGATGGCTTCACCGATTTTACCGATTGAGTCGGCCCTTGCATCCCCTAAAAATTTGAGCGTCAGGTGTATCTTGGCCGGATGAACCCATTTGGCTTTAAACCGGTAAGCGGCGATTTCATCCTGTACTTGCCGGATGGCGGAAATGATATTTGCAGGAAGCTTAAAAGCAACAAACGTGCGAATCGGTTTTGACATAAATTGGCGCTCGTGCTGCTAAACGCGTCAGCCTGTTGGTACTGCCGCCATATGACTCATGTGCCTATTTATTCGGCAATGTAAACTGCGGCTCGCCCAAGGTAAATTTTCCACCGGCGATCCACTTTTTTAAAGTCTCTGCTATTTCCCGGGCCCGGACGGTACTGGAGAGCGGAACGGTCGGAATTTTTGCGCCTTTGAAATTAATCGTACCGCTCTTCAGCTCCGCATAGCTGACCTGCCCGTAACTTCTGGATATCCCTGCCGCATAATCGTTTCCGTAATCAACAATTTGGGTAAAAATCTCCTCATCCGATATGCTTGCAAATTTGGCCATCTCCTCATTTAACAGGGGGATGGGTATCCCCATCCCCACATTCAATGAGCACCCATATCCCAACAAGCTCGCTCCGACTAGCCATTTGGGTTTCATCTTCTTTAAATCACCCATCACCCAAACGGTTCCAGCCGGTGTCAGGGGCACCCCCCTTTTGGATCGTTTGGCCGAAGGTTTATGCTGAGTCCCCCACCACGTCACATAGCCGATTGCACCTCCCAGAAAAATTCGGGTTCCCAATCCGATCGTTTTGTAATACGGATCATTGAACAACGGGCTCAACTGTCCTGCCGAACAGTAATTGGCATTGCCCGCGTTTGGCTTCAATACGCCCATATAGGTATAAATGGTCTTTTTCGTAAGATTAACGGCACAGTTATAGTTCTGATAGCCATTGCGGGGATTACAGAGGACCGCATTGGGGATGGTCTTCAGGGTGATCTCCTTTTCGGCCAGCTGGTTGGGATAACAATCGGTTCCATAGCCGCTGGCCTTTAGGTGAACCTTTTTTCCGGCAACCAGATCCTGGATGACATGCCCGCCCCCATAATTGAATTCACCCGGGTAGACCTTGTTTAAGGGGTCATCCTCGCACGCCTCTGTCGCCCCGATGTAACAATCGACAGCGGCCACCCCTGCATAAGCCGGGACTTTGTTCAACCAGACCCGGGATGCTTTTATGGTCGGTTTTGTATGCCCGAAATTGAGAAATGCCCCCGAAGAACACATGGGTGCAAATGTTCCCGTCGTTACCACATCGACTTGTTTTGCGGCCTTAACCGGCCCCTCTGATTTTACGATAGCGATGATTTCCTCGGCTGTCACGACAACAACTTTTCCGGACTTTATTTTTGCATTGATCTCCGGGTAGGTCTTGTTAACTTTGAACTTTTTCATTAACCCTGCTCCTTTTCCTCACAACACTGCTTTATCAATTCTATCTTGGAGGTAACATTATTTTCGATCCACTTTGCATCCCACCATTCAATCGGATTCACAAAGGTTTTATTGACGATAATGCTAAAGTGCAGATGGTCGCCACCGGCCAGCCCGGTGCTTCCCGTCCGCCCAACCACCTCTCCGCGCGATACCATCTGTTCCGGTTTCACCTTGGCTTGGCTGAGATGAGCATACATGCTCATCAGGCCAAAGCCATGATCGATGATCACCGTTTTGCCATAAATGCCTAAATTGTCGCCAAATACCACTTTGCCGCTGTTGGTCGCCAAAACAGGCGAAAGCGGTAAGGAAGCCAAATCAATCCCCAGGTGAACCTGGCTGTCCACCTTTTTGCCTTTGTACAAGTAGTCGCGATAATCTGCGAATCCCGCTTTTCGGGCTGATTTGGGTTGGCGCAGAAACGCACCTTTCCAGTGTAATGTGTTTGTGGTTTTTTGAGTGAGTTCCATTACCTGCTGATAATTCTTCTTACGCAAGTCGCGATTTATGGCTAAGAATCGGTCGATTAATGCGCCTTGGGTCAAATGGGGTAGTTCTTTATCAAATTCGGGAACCTTTCGATTTAAAAAGCTCTCCGGAAGGCGAATGCGGTCTTTGCGGAATTTCTTTTTGCGGAGGTGATAATTAATCCCCGCGCGGCTGTTGTTTTGGGCATAATCGGTTGCCTTAATAAATATTTCGGTTCCCGGCCCCTGCGTTCGGCTCAAAGCACAGAAGGCCATGAGGATGTCCCGGTTTTTAAAAAATCCCGCGTGGCCCGGGAAAAAATTCCCCCCCACGAAGACACCGCTTTGAGGACAAGGCTCGGACAATCGGTAAATCACAAGACCTGATCCCCCCTGGGTGATATTGTGAACCTGAGTCAACACCGCGATATCGGGCGCTCTGGTATCAATAAGGATTTCTTTCTCCAAATATTTTGAATTTCCCTTCCACCACTTGCGCCAGGAAAAATCGCGCACACTGATGCGCAAAATTGCTTTCCCATCGGCCAGGTCAAGCTTTTTGGGTTCGATTACGACCTTAAGCGTGTCTTTTTTAATCTTGCCGCCCGTAAAAATGGCCTTCCCCGGATATTCCTTTTCAAAGAGGGTCCTCTCGCGACGCTCTTTTACAATCCCGATCCATATTCGCCGCAGCCCGCTTTTATCATCTGAAACCGTTAATTGAACCTCGCGCGAAATCCCGATCGATGGCGAAGGGAGTTTAAGGTGAATGGCAGGCTTCTGGCCTTCAAAACAGATAATCCAAATCGCGATAATGCCGAACAAAATAATAAAACCGGCCAAAGTCGTTGTCAGGAATTTGATATTGTGAGTTTTAATTTTCAAAAGAATGAATTCGCCTCCAGCTCAAAATTTAAACTCTACTCTTACCAATTAACAATCGGCTAATCAAGGTCTGTTTTGTTCTCCACGCTTATCGTATCTTGACTTTTAACCGGCCACACGTTAATTAAAAGCCTTAATTATATATTTTATCTTCTGTATCGCATTTTATGAAAAACATCATACACATAGGGGACATCGCTGTCGGCGATGGACAACCATTTATCCTAATCGCCGGGCCTTGCGTTATCGAAAATACCGAGACAACTTTAAGTATTGCCTCCGGTCTAAAAACCCTGACCCGAGACCTCGATATTCCCTTTTTATTTAAATCATCCTATGACAAAGCAAACCGGACATCCATCGATTCTTTTAGAGGCCCTGGAATCTCAAAAGGGATGAATATACTAAAAGAAATCAAGGACCAGCTGCATATTAATATCCTCTCCGATGTCCATCGAATCGCTGAAATCGATCAAGCCGTCCAGGTTCTCGATGTCGTCCAGGTTCCGGCTTTTTTATGCCGGCAGACCGATTTCGTACTTGAAATCGCCCGAGCCGGAAAGCCTGTCAATATTAAAAAGGGGCAGTTTATGGCACCCTGGGATATGGCCAATGTCGTGGAAAAAGTGACATCTACCGGCAACCATCAAATTCTGCTCACCGAAAGGGGAACCATGTTTGGATACAATAACCTTACGGTGGACTTTCGCAGTATTAAAATTATGCAGGATATCGGTTTTCCTGTCATATTCGATGTCACTCATAGCGTCCAGCTCCCCGGGGGTTCCGGCACTAGCTCAGGAGGTCAGCGCGAATTCGCTCCGCTGCTGGCCAAAGCGGGGATTGCCGCCGGAGCAAACGGGATTTTCATGGAAGTTCATCTCGATCCTGCCAACGCTTTATGTGACGGACCGAATTCCTTGAAGCTGGATGCTCTTTCTGAAATGCTCATCCAACTAAAGGCGATTTATCGTGCCGCCAATATGAAAGAGATTTAGCTGTGGATGGGCACTTGCGGGGATAAGGCGTTGCAGACCAAGAAAATAGTTGACACTATTCAAAAAAAGCTGACCTCCATAAAACTGCTCCTGCTGGATGTCGATGGTGTCCTCACGCAAGGCGATGTCGTCTATGACGATGACGGCAGGCAGATAAAGACCTTTAATGTCAAAGACGGTTTGGGCTTAAGGCTATTAAAGGACGCCGGCATTGAAGTTGGCGTGGTCACCGGCCGACGCTCCGAAGCCCTCTATCACCGTTGTAAGGATCTGGACATTACTTTAATTTATGATCATATTAAGGATAAAGTTGTTGTTTTGGAAGAATTACGGCAGAAGCGGCAGTATCATCCCGAAAATGTGGCCTATGTAGGTGACGATCTCCCCGATTTGCCCATTATGAAGCGCGTGGGCCTGGCGGTTGCGGTTGCCGATGCCTGCGAACCGGTTCGGGTTTGCGCCGACATCATAACCAAGGCTCCGGGTGGGTGCGGTGCGGTTAGAGAGATTTGCGAGCAAATCCTAAAATCGCAGGGGCATTGGGAAAAAAGCTTAAAACATTTTCAATAATGCGATTTTCGGCTCGTAAAAACCCCAGAAGAATCAAGCTTTTTTTGTCTGTCGTCATTATCGGTTGTCTGGCCATTATTGTGGCTGTTTTTTTGGGCTATCGTCGCATTCTTGAAAAACAGGGGGATCTCACGGCGGCCTTTCAGAAAGATGTGAATGTTTCCATCGATAAGATTCACCATGTGGCCACCAAAGACGGAAAAACCGAATGGAGTCTGGACGCCCGGACGGCTAAGGTTAAGGGTGACAAAAACGAAGTGTTTCTGGAAGACATATCGGCTGTTTTTTTTAGGAAAGATGGCACAAAGGTTTATTTGACGGGGGATGAGGGCCTGCTAAAAACGGACTCAAAAGATATTGAAGTGAAGGGCAATGTTCTGGTAAAGAACACGGAGTATCGACTTAAAACTGAAAATTTACATTATAGTCATAAAAAACGGGTCATTATTTGCAAAGTTCCGGTAAAGTTGTCAGGGAGTTCTTTTCTTCTGACCGCTGAGACGATGTCAATCGATTTAAACACTAAAAAAGCCGTTCTTACAGGGAGGGTTAAGGGAACAATCCATGAGAAAATTTCGCTTTAGACTGTTTGGGCTAGTTTCGAATATCCTGGTTGCCGCTTTTGTTGTAGTGGGTGGCTATGGGGCTTTTATTTCAAATGCAGAGGAAAAGCCCCCCCCCAAAAGCGACAAGCCGCCTGAAAAAATCCATATCACCGCCGATCGCCTGGAGGCCGATAATGAGGCACGCCAGGCCGAATTCATCGGCCGTGTTGTCGCCATCCAGGGAAAGACCAAAATCGAATCGGACCGGCTTAAGATTTACTACAAACAGGATGTGAAGAAAGATAAAGAGGCCAAAACCACGGAAGACTACATTGAGAAAGTCGTCGCCCGCGGCAATGTCAAAATCGTTATGGACGACCGGGTTGCTTATACCGACCAGGCCGTCTACATGGCCGATACGGGTACCATTGTTCTAACCGGACCGCAGACCAAAGTGGCCAGCGGTAAAAATTTTATTACCGGAGATAAAATCACGGTGCACCGCAACGATAACCGCATGTTGGTTGTCGGCAATCCCAATCAGCGTGTCGAGGCCGTTTTCTACTCCGGAGAGAAAGATTCTGAAGAGTAGGCTGTGGAATAGAAAAACGGTCTTTCAAAAATGCCGACGCTATCATTAAACAAGCTTGTTAAAATTTATCGCGGACGAAGGGTGGTAAATTCCGTTTCGCTGGATGTCGAAAGCGGTGCCGTGGTTGGACTGCTGGGACCCAATGGCGCCGGGAAAACGACCACTTTCTACATGACCATCGGTATGATAAAACCAAATGAAGGTCATGTGTTTTTGGATGATCAAGATCTCACGGATCTCCCCATGTACCTGAGGGCCCGCAAAGGGGTGGGCTATCTGCCCCAAGAACCATCCGTCTTTAGAAAATTAAGCGTAATACAGAATGTTATGGCGATTCTAGAGAGTTTGTCGATTTCAAAATCAGAGCAGCAGGAGCGCGCCAATGTCCTCCTCGATGAATTGGGAATCCGTCATCTTTCAAAACAAAAAGCCAATCTGCTTTCGGGGGGGGAGCGCCGGCGGCTTGAAATTACGCGTTCGCTGGCCACAAATCCCACTTTTATTCTTCTCGATGAACCGTTTGCGGGGATAGACCCTTTAGCCGTTATCGACATTAAAAACATTATTAACCATCTAAAACAACGCGGCATTGGCATTGTGGTCAGCGATCATAATGTCCGCGAAACATTGGAAGTCTGTGACAAGGCTTACATTGTAAACGATGGACAAATCATCGAATCGGGTTCGCCGGAAAAAATTGCCTCCAGCGAAACCGCCCGCCGCTTTTATCTAGGCGACGAATTCTGCTTATAGGTCAAGGCATATGGCTATTGAGTTAAGACAACAGCTCAAGCTAACACAACAACTGATAATGACGCCACAGCTCCAGATGGCGATCAAGCTATTGCAGCTGTCACGGCTGGAGTTATTGGATACGATTCGCCAGGAAATGGAAGAAAATCCGATCCTTGAAGATATTCTTGAAGGCGTCGGAGATGAAGAATCGGAAACACGCCCCAGCGCCAGTGCGGAAGAAGATACACCTCCAGAGGAAATCACCATCGAAGAAAAAATTCGTCCCGACATCGACTGGTCGAATTATATCGAAGAATATAATGCCCCCGGGAAAATCTCCTTTGAAGCCGAGAAAAAGGAAATGCTAAGCTTTGAATCTTTCACGGCCCGCAAGGAATCGTTAAAGGAACATCTTCTTTGGCAGCTTTTGATTGCTTCTCCATCCCCGGATAAGGAAAAAATTGGGAGCCTCATTATCGGCAATCTCACCAAAGATGGATACCTGGATGTGACGGTTGAAGAAATCGCCGGAGTGGGAAGTACCTCGGTTGAAAAAGTCGAAGCGGTTTTAGCGTTAATGCAAACCTTTGATCCTTTGGGAATATGTGCCCGGGACTTAAAAGAGTGTCTCCTGATTCAGGCCCGACATTTCGATTTAGATGACACCATTATCAGCGATATCATTTCGAACCATCTGGGCCAACTGGAAAAAAAGAACTACAAAGCCATCGCCAGGGCCTTAAAGATCGAAATGAATGAGGTTATTGCGGCAGCCGAAATTATCAAAGCCTTTGAGCCCCGACCCGGCCGGCAGTTTTCAGATGAAGAACCTCATTATATCCAACCGGATATCTTTGTTTACAAGCAAGATGATGGTTTCCGGGTTATGCTCAATGACGACGGCATGCCCCGGTTGCGAATCAACCCTTTTTATCGAAATACCATGGGTAACAATCAAAATATCCCCGAAAAAGCCAAAGAATACCTTCAGGATAAATTAAATTCCGCAACCTGGCTGATCAAAAGTATCCATCAGAGGCAGAAAACCATTTTCAGAGTCATGGAAAGTATTTTAGGATTTCAAAAGGATTTTTTTGAAAGGGGCGTGGAATTTTTAAACCCGCTTGTCTTAAGGGATGTGGCGCAAGACATTGGCATGCACGAATCAACCATCAGCCGGGTGACCACCAATAAATATGTTTACACGCCGCAGGGTATTTTTGAATTGAAATATTTTTTTAATAGTTCTATTAACCGGCTCCATGGCGAAGCCATCGCTTCGGCAAGCGTTCAGGAAAAAATACGTCAGATTATCGATGCTGAAAATCATCAAAAACCTTTCAGCGACAG
Source organism: uncultured Desulfobacteraceae bacterium (assembly GCA_964530095.1). GTDB lineage: Bacteria > Desulfobacterota > Desulfobacteria > Desulfobacterales > CAZHA01 > CAZHAH01. Next base: position 34,716 of record CAZHAH010000039.1, read on the forward strand.
CAAAATAGCCTATTTGTTGGAGCAGGAGAATATCGATATCGCAAGAAGAACGGTAGCCAAGTATCGCGAAATGATGAAAATACTGCCGTCAAGTAAAAGAAAACAGCTTTAATGGAGGTTTAATTTATGCAGACATCGGTTACATTTAAAAATATAGATCCTTCAGATCACTTAAAAGCATATGTCGCGGAAAAACTGAATCGGTTTGACAAACTGCTCGACAATCCAGCCGAGGCAAATGTGGTCCTGGCGGTCGAAAAATTCCGCCATATTGCCGACATCAATATCAATGGAGACAGGCTCTCGCTTAACAGCAAGGAAGAAACCGAGGATATGTACTCGGCCATCGATATGGCCTTGGATAAACTAGAAAAGCAGATTAAAAAAAGCAAAGAAAAAATCAAGGAACGCCGAGGCGGTTCCAAATCCAAGGCGCAGGGAGTCGACACCCAAGCACAAACGGTGACCGATGAAGATAACGTGCGGCAGATAAAAACCAAAAATATCGAATATAAACCAATGGATGTTGAAGAAGCGGGCTTGCAGTTGGATCTTTTGAGTGACTCCTTTTTGGTATTTACCAATGCCCGCACGGACCAGGTAAATGTCATATACAGACGCAAGGATGGTCATTTTGGTCTGATTCAACCGAGCAATTAGTGGCTGTTCACAAAAAGCGGATTAGGATAATATAGTTAATGAAAATTTTGGATATTTTGAACAAAGAAGCGATTATTGCCGATCTAAAAGCAACCGATAAAAAAGGGGTGCTTGAGGAACTCGGCGCCAACGCCGCCGGTCCTGCAGGGATAAGCCTGGAGGAAATTGTCCGGGTACTCATGGAAAGAGAACGCCTCGGAAGCACCGGAATCGGGGGAGGCATAGGAATCCCTCATGGCAAATTAAAGGGACTTGAGTCGTTGATTCTCGGATTCGGTTTAAGCCGTCAGGGTGTCGACTTTGAATCTATTGATAATCGGCCCGCCTATATTTTTTTCCTTCTATTGACACCTGAAAATTCAACCGGTCTCCATTTAAAGCTTTTGGCGCGGATTTCGCGTATTCTCAAAAATGAACTTTTTAAAGAAAAGCTGCTGGAAGCCAAAAACCGCGAGGAGATTTTAACCGCCATTGATGAAGAAGACGAAGACTTTTAAATACGGTACAAATATCTATTCCCGTTAAGATTTTTTCGTCCACGTTGCCTCCCTTATCTGATTTATGTGATGCAAAATTTATTAATTATTATTATTACAGGTCTTTCGGGCTCAGGCAAAAGTACCGCCCTGGCCGCCCTCGAGGATGCAGGCTTCTATTGTGTGGACAACATGCCCGTGGCACTGCTGCCCAAATTTCTGGAGATACCCATCGAAAGTGATTACGAGATCGCCGGGCTCGCCTTTGTGATGGACCTGAGGGAAAGAGCTTTTCTGTCTGAATACCCGAAGGTGTTGCAATCACTCCAGGACACCGGATACCGTTTCGAGATTATTTTTCTTGAGGCCAATGAAGAAACGCTTATTCAACGCTTCAGCCAGACAAGACGTCACCACCCCCTGTCCAAAAATAAAACCCTTTTAGAAGGGATCCGCGCCGAAAGAACACAGCTGACGGATCTGAGGACAATTGCTGATCATATCATCGATACGTCTGATTATACCGTCCATGATTTGAAAGCATTCATGCGTGATGTCGCCCAAAAAAGCAAAAAACTCCCTGCGATGCAGATCAATGTGCTCTCTTTTGGCTTTAAGTTTGGCATTCCCTATGACGCGGACTTGATTATGGATGTCCGTTTTCTGGTAAATCCTTATTTTGTTACACATCTGAAAGCATTGGATGGCACCGACGAAGCCGTACGCAGCTATATCTTTCATGATCAAAATACCGGTCAATTTTTGAAAAAATACCTTGACCTTCTTGACTATTTGATCCCTTTGTACGAAAAAGAGGGCAAGGCATACTTAACAATTGCTGTCGGATGCACAGGGGGTCGGCATCGTTCCGTAACGATCGCCCAGGCTATTTTTGAACATATTGAGAAATCGGGACAGCATGTGGATATTCTCCATCGCGATTTAGAAAATTAAGAAAGTCCCGCATCAACGAACTTCAATCTTTCCGGTTTATCCGGGTGAGGAACCTTATGGTAGGAATCGTTATTGTTACCCACAGTCGTCTTGGAGACTCCTTAATCGAGGCCGCTGAATTTATCTTGGGCCGCAAAACGGAGGCCATCGTACCGGTTTCCATTAACCTGAAAGAAGATGCCGATATATTGCGCAAAAAGATTGCGGCCGGAATCAAAAGCGTGAACCGTGAAAATGGCGTACTGATTTTAACCGATATGTTCGGAGGCACACCGTCTAATTTGAGCTATTCTTTTCTCGAAGAAAACCGGGTCGAAGTCCTCTCGGGTGTTAACCTTCCGATTATGATAAAGGCGATCGAAATCCATAAAACGTTTGGTCTCGGTGAATTGGCGAAGGAACTCGAATCCTGCGGTAAAAAAAGCATTTCCGTGGTCGGCGGAATTTTAAAAGGGAATCAAAAAAGCGCCAAAAAATAACCCTAATCGAGTAACTAAGAACTCCCCAGTTGAGCCTTTTTTCGCTTGTATAAGTAAAAAAGATTTTAAATTAAAAAGAACGGGGTGTGTGGG
>CAZHAH010000040.1:0-37093 GCA_964530095.1 uncultured Desulfobacteraceae bacterium
AGCGAGCCTATTAATCCACTATTTTATTAGCTATCCCGCGAAGGTTCCGTTTTTAGATCCTGTGGTTATGAAGAAAGTGGAGCCACTTGGCTGGGGTTTTGGGGTTGCTTGGAGCATACTTCTCGTGGTCGGTCTTCAGCTTCGGCAACGAAGACCGGAAAATAGGACGTTTGCTTACGTGACGGTGTTTTTATGGTGGAGCGAGGAAGCAATCGCCGCTGTCTGCCTTGGTCCTCTAACCACTCCTGCTGCCATGGTGCTTTTGGGACAGGGTGTCGTGGCGTTTCTCCTGTTCGAGATACCCGTCGTTTTAGTGGGTCTCGGTTTTGCCCTGCTCCTGGTGGTAGGGTCGATTATCGCCTCGCAGTATGGCCTTTTCCCATACGCGCCTCTGATGGCGGCTCCGCTTTACGATGGCGAGAGGATCACAAACTTGTGGGTTCTCTTACTTGGTTTCGTATACCTGATTGCTTATTTCTGGTTTCTATCATTGTCTGTCTACATCATCACTCGCTGGAGAGACCGTGAAGCCCGGCTCGCTGATTTGACTACAATGCTCAAAAAAATGTTCGGCCGCTACCTCTCGACTGAGGTGATGAATTCCCTCATAGAGAACCCCTCGGCTCTTGAATTAGGGGGCGAGAGGCGGGAGGTTACAATCATGATGACGGACCTGAGGGGCTTTACTGCCATCGCCGAGCGTCTCGAACCAGAGAAAGTGGTTCAGATGCTCAACTTATACTTCGAAGTCATGGTAGAGATGGTCCTAAAATACAACGGCACCATAAATGAGATTATAGGCGACGCTCTGCTTATCATCTTTGGCGCCCCGCAAGAGATGCCCGACAGGACCCAACGAGCCATTGCCTGTTCCATTGACATGCAAAATGCCATGGCCCAGGTAAACGAGGAGAACCGTTCAAAAGCCCTCCCTGAGTTGGAGATGGGAATCGGTCTTAATGAGACCGAAGTGATTGTTGGCAACATCGGCTCGAGCAAGCGGAGCAAGTACTCTGTGGTCGGGAGCGGCGTAAACATGACCAGCCGGATTGAGTCATATACGGTGGGTGGACAGATCCTTATCTCCGAATCAGTGCGAAAACAGGCGGGTGAGGTTTTGCGTATTGACTCCCATCGGGACGTGTTTCCAAAAGGATCAGAAATACCACTGAGGATTTACGAGGTGGGCGGCATAGCTGGAAGCTACAACCTTATTCTTGAGGGAAAGGATCCGGCTCCGGTCACTCTCGTCCGGCAGACCCCCATTCGCTACACCGTGCTTGAAGGCAAGCATGTGGGGAGGGAAAGGCTACAGGGCCTCGTGATCCGGCTTTCGAAGAAGAGCGTGGAGATTGTCTTGGACGAGCCGGTCGAGCTGCTAACCAACCTCAAAATGAATTTGGGGGATGTGGACGATGAGCTTCCAGCCAATGATTTCTATGGGAAGGTGATAAAGCGTTTGGGTAAGGACGGGCACACCCACGTGATTCGGTTTACCTCGATTCCGCCCGAGGTCGTTGCCTATTTCCAGGCGCTCCGCCAATATGCTGCGAGGCCCTCTCCCATGCCCTTGCAGGGTTGATTTTTTGAATAGATTATACGCTGGGACGTTAGGGGACGTCCATTGGAATATTGGTTTACAATCAGTTCTACATATGATATTGATAACAAATGCCACGTAAAGCCCGAATAGACGCCCCCGGTGCACTACACCATATTATTGTTCGAGGAATTGAAAAGCGAAAGATTTTCTATGATGATTCGGATCGGGAAAATTTTCTTGAACGCTTTGGCATCGTTTTAACAGAAAGCGATACCCCTTGTTTTGCCTGGGCCTTGATTCCCAATCATCTGCACTTGTTATTGAGAACAGGGTTGACTCCGATTGCAACGGTGATGCGGCGGCTTTTGACCGGATATGCCGTTAGCTTTAATCGGCGGCACCGCCGCCATGGCCAGCTGTTTCAAAATCGCTACAAATCTATTTTATGCCAGGAAGACGCGTATCTAGTGGAACTGGTTCGTTATATTCATTTAAATCCATTACGCGCACGGCTGGTTGAAGATCCGAAGGCTTTGGATAAATTTCAATTTAGCGGCCATAGTGTCTTGATGGGCAAAAAGAAGCTTGATTGCCAGGATACAGACTATGTTTTGAAGTTTTATGGCAGCAAGAAATCAACGGCCCGGAAAAATTACCGTGAATATGTTAAAAAGGGAATTTTGGATGGTCGCAGGCCTGAACTGGTCGGAGGCGGGTTGATCCGCAGTGCCGGCGGTTGGGGTGCAGTCAAAGCCATGCGTCGTGGAATAGAACGAATCAAAGGTGATGAACGTATATTGGGTGACGGAGATTTTGTGGAATCTGTATTGAAAGCAGCCCAAGAAAGCCTTGAACGCAAATATGAACTCAAATCACACGGTCACGGTTTTGGCTGGCTGGTTAAATGTGTCGCACGGATAATGAAACTTGAGCCTGATGACATATTGTCTGCCGGCAAATATCCCCAAAGGGTCCGGGCTCGCAGCTTATTGTGCTACTGGGGTGCGCGTGAACTCGGGATGACCACCGTTGAATTAGCGGAAAAGGTAAATTTAGCTCAACCCACAGTCAGCCAGGCGATTTTAAGGGGACAGAAAATTTCCGAAGATTTGGGATTAAGCTTTCGAAACCAACTCAACCAATAATCCAATGGACGTCCCCTATATTTCCCCTATATTTCCCCAATTTGATCACAGGTTTACTCCTTTCTAAAAATAATATTTCCGTAAAAGGCGGTGATAGACTCCCCGGTATTGTCGCTGTCGGTCATAATGCACACACCCGAAATCAGCGGCGGTTCGCTGCCAAAGGCTTTTTTGTAGTCTGAATAGACATTCCGTTTTTCATTTATCCACTGGTTGAGTTGCACTTCTCCGCTTTGCAGGACGATCATCCGGGCCCGGTCGGTAAAGGGATTGGGCACAATGGTGCCGATGATCGCCTTGTTGGCCCATATATAGTTGACGGCTCCGGTGGGGGGGTATTCGCCGTAGAAAATCCGGGCCGCCTTGTAGGTGAGTTTTTGAAGCAGGCTGTGGCGGGCCGGATCGTATTTAAAGGTGATATAAAGGCGGGCCGGATAATCATCGCCTTCTTTTTGAGTCACATCGCCCTTTTTAAAGATGTTGGCAACTTTCCAGCGCCAGGTGATGATGGGATACATCGCAGGATCGATTTGAATTTTACGCACCAGGCCTGAAGCGGCAGCCCTGCTGGTGGCTTTCATAACCACTGTCCCATTGTCCAGCACCAATCGATAATCGGTGTGTGTTTTTATCTTCTTAAAGGTAAGGGGCTTCCAGCCGTCAGGAAGCCCCTTACTGATATCGGCTGATAAAAATTTCCCGACTTCCAGACGATCGGTGGTATTGGCGCGAACTATAACTGGGATTAGAAGAATGAAGATTAACGACCCTAAAATCAGAGCAAGGTTTCGGCGTTTGGCGGGTTCCGAAACCAGAGGCACTGATATTTGAAAGGGGTTCATGTCAAAGCGGCTCACGTGGTGCGACAATTAACTCCTTAATCCGGTTTCCGTCCATGCGCCTGACGGTAATGTTAAATGCATCGGTTTTGATGGTTTCGCTTTCTTTGGGGATTCTGCCGATCGCATCCAAAATGTATCCCGAAAAAGTGTCGTACTCCGTTGATTCGGGGAGATCCAGCCCGATCTCTTGATTGACATCTTCGATATCGGTTTTGCCGAGGACCAACCACTCATTGGTTTTCAATTTGACGATGTGGGGCTCGTCTTTGTCGGTTTCATCCCTGATTTCACCCACAATCTCTTCTAAGGCATCTTCCAGGGTGATCAGCCCGGATACACCGCCGTGTTCATCCACGACGATGGCCATGTGTTGCTTTCTCTTTTTGAATTGATGCAGCAATGTATCCAATTTTTTGTTTTCAGGCACAAAGTAGGCCTGACGCATCAATTTGGCCACATCGATTTTGGCCTCAGAGGTTGCCTGGTGCAAAAAGATATCTTTGATGTTGATGATGCCGACAACGTTATCGATGTTGTCCTCGATCACCGGGATACGCGTAAATCCGGATCTGGCCAGTTCTTCAAGGGCCAGTTTCTGATTGACCTCAATCACAAACATATCGGCGCGGGGGGTCATGATTTCGGACGCATTGGTGTCGTCGAATTCGAAAATATTATGGATAAACTCCTTTTCCTCTTCCTTGATCTCACCCTCTTCTTCCACCACTTCGACAAAGGTCATTAATTCTTCTTCCGTAACCGTTGCGGTTTTATTTATTTTTTTGGTTAACCAGGGGATGAAATTAAATAGTTTAATCAAAGGGCTAAATAGAAATGAGAGCCAGTAAATGGGAAAGATAATGATTCGGCCGATGAGCACATTATTGCGCGTTGCCACCGACTTGGGCAAAAATTCGCCAAACACCAAAATCAAAAGGGTCATGACACCGGTGGCAATCCCCACGGCATAATAAGGAAATATTCGTATGCTAACGGCGGTTGCCAGGGCAGCGGCGCCCACATTGACAACATTGTTTCCAATTAAAATGGTGGAAAGAAGGGTGTGCGGGTCGGCTTTCATCCGGTCAATCAAAGCAAAGGATTTTTCACCCGTTTTGGCCAGATGCCTGGCCTTGGTCCGGCTTATGGAAAACAGCGCGGTTTCGGCAGATGAAAAAAACCCCGATAAAACCAGCAAAAGAATTAATATGATAACTTGTTCCATCATGATATACGACTCCCGGTAGTCCCTGGATATGCAAAACCGAGCGGATCCTGTTGCAAAGGGTCCTCTGCAAATGGGTGGAAGAAGAATCGCGAGAATAGGCTTGATATGAACAGCAGAAATACTATGATGACGTTAGGTAAAAAAGGATCTTCCAATATGGATGGCTTCCTGTCTAAAACGGCCACAAAATTATTTTTTTGAGCGTCTTTTCGATGGATGCTGAAATTGGATCTTTGCGCATGCAAATTTTTTTCACTTACAATGTCTTTAAATATACGCCGATTATTGAAAATTTCAACCTTTAAAGCGTAACCATTGGAAAAAGGCAGGTCAATTTGGGCAACCCAACAAGTCAAGTGGGCAGGGAACGATCAAAGATAAGCGAGTATGTCGATTCGCTTAAATCGTCCAAACGGTTCGGTACCCAGGTCGTTTACCATAAGGTGCTTCCGAAATCGCCCGTATCGTGGGCCAAACCCCGCAAAGACTGGCCACCCGCTCTGGATGAGATTCTGCGTCATTCCAGCATTGATAAGTTGTACCGCCACCAGAGTGAAGCGCTCGATTATATCCGCTCAGGTGAGCATGTCGTCGTGGCGACGCCTACGGCAAGCGGCAAAACACTCATATACAACTTGCCGGTTTTTGAAAAAATCCTTTACAAAAACGAGACAAAAGCCCTCTATCTATTCCCTTTAAAAGCCCTGGCTCAGGATCAACTCAAGATCTTTTCGAAAATGGCGTCATTCTTTAAGAAAAATACCCCGAAGGCCGAAATTTATGATGGCGACACGACCACTTATCGAAGGAAGCAAATCCGTGAGACGCCGCCGAATGTTATTATGACCAATCCTGAAATGCTCCATCTGTCGCTGCTGCCGTATCACCAGAAATGGCGTTCTTTTCTGTCGGGGATTGAAATTGTGGTTGTGGATGAGGTTCATACCTACCGCGGTGTTATGGGGTCACAAATGGCACAGGTATTTCGACGATTTCGTCGCATATGCAACTATTACGGTGCCTGCCCCACTTTTGTCTTTAGCTCTGCGACAGTTGCCAACCCGGGCCAACTGGTCGAGCAATTAACCGGATTAAAGGCTCAAACCGTCTGCCGCAGCGGTGCTCCCCAGGGAAAACGTCATTTGGTATTCATTGATGCGGTGGATGGACCGGCGCAGGCGGCAATCCAACTTCTTAAGGCCGCCCTGCACCGTAAACTGCGTACCATTGTCTATACCCAATCACGCAAGATGACGGAGCTGATTTCAATTTGGGCCGGGAATGCATCCGGGCCATTAGCAGACAAAATCAGTGCCTACCGGGCGGGGTTTCTGCCCGAAGAAAGACGGAATATCGAAGCCGGGCTTGCAAGTGGTGATCTCCTCGCCGTGGTGTCGACCAGTGCCTTGGAATTAGGTATCGATATCGGCGATCTCGATCTATGCTTGTTGGTGGGATATCCCGGATCGATCGTGGCCACCTGGCAGCGCGGAGGAAGAGTGGGACGCAGCGGCCAGGATTCGGTTATGGTGTTGATTTCAGGCGAAGATGCACTCGATCAGTATTTTATGCGCAATCCCAAAGATCTGATTCAGCGTGAACCCGAAGCCGCGGTTGTCAACCCCTACAATTCTGAAATTCTTAAACGACATCTGGCTTGTGCGGCAGCCGAACTTCCATTAAAAGCCGATGAGCCTTTTATGGCCGCACAAGCCGTCAAAGCGGTTGCAGATTCTCTCACCCTTCAGGGCCGGCTGTTAAAGGGAGCCACGGGGCAAGAATATTTTGCAAGTCGGAAATCACCCCATCGCCATGTTAATCTCAGAGGCAGCGGCAGCCGATTCAATATCGAAACCACCCAAAACGGCATCAACAAGGGCGAGATCGACGGATTTCGTGTTTTTAGAGAAACGCACCCGGGGGCGATTTATCTTCACCGGGGTGAAACTTATCTGGTGGATGCACTTGAACTTGAAACGCGCACTGTGAAAATCTCCAAGGCCGATGTCAGCTACTACACACGCGTAAGGGGACACAAAGATACCGAGATCCTTGAAATATTCGAAGAAAAATCTATTTGGGATACGACCGTCTCTTTGGGGCGGCTTAAGGTGACCGACCAGGTTACCGGGTATGAAAAATGGAGTATCCGCGTTAAGCGTCGCATAAACATTTACCCTCTCGATTTTCCGCCTCAAATTTTTGAGACCGAAGGGATCTGGTTCAAAATCCCCCCTGCAATACAGAGTGCATGCGAGTCGAAGTACTTCCATTTTATGGGCGGAATTCACGCTATCGAACATGCCGCCATCGGGATTCTGCCGCTTTTGGTCATGACGGATCGAAATGATCTGGGCGGCATATCCACGACCTTTAATCCCCAGGTTGGAGCGGCGGCCGTGTTTATTTATGACGGCACCCCCGGCGGTGCCGGGCTCAGCCGGGAGGCGTTTGCCAGAGCCGGGGCCCTTCTTGAACACACCCTGAAAGCGGTTGCGGCCTGTACCTGCGAAATCGGCTGCCCCTCCTGTGTGCACTCTCCCAAGTGTGGTTCCGGAAACAGGCCGATTGATAAAGCCGCCGCCGTTTTTATCTTAAGGCAAATGCAAGACCCGTCCCGGACACCGGCTTCAAAAAACAGCCTAAAAAGACCGCTTGTATCCAAAAGCGCAATCGATGTTGTCCATCAGACGCTGACGTCGGCTGAAGTCAATCCGGATTCAATGACGGAATTCGAAGCAAAGGATCGAAAAGATTTTGACTTCGGGGTCTTTGACCTCGAAACCCAAAGATCGGCGGAAGAGGTCGGGGGGTGGCACCATGCCGACCGGATGGGCATCAGTTGCGCCGTGCTCTATATTTCAGATGAAGATCGCTATATTGAATTCCTGGAAGCGCAGATAGACGCCCTCATCGAGCGTATGCGGAGACTCGATCTGGTCATTGGATTTAATATTAAGCGATTCGATTATCGTGTACTGCGCGGGTATTCCGATTTTAGATTTGAGACGCTTCCGACCCTTGATATCCTGGAAGAAATTCATCGTCATCTCGGATATCGCTTGTCCCTTGATCACTTGGCCCAGGTCACTCTGGGATTAAAAAAGACCGCCAACGGCCTTCAGGCCCTGGAGTGGTGGCGTGAGGGACGTATTCGGGATCTTATTGAATACTGCCAGCATGATGTGGCGATTACCAGGGATCTTTTTTTATATGGCCGGGAAAACCAATATCTCCTGTTTAAAAACAAGGCCGGGAGTACCGTGCGTGTTCCGGTCAAATGGTAGAAGCCATCTCAAAAACAATTATTAAGATGGCTTGTCGTATCTGCGAAGCTTCCGGTTATCCGCCTGCGGTCTGCGGAAAGGCGGTAGATGTATGCTAACCAAATCAATCATTGACAAATACACACGTCCGCTTTTCCCGATAGAAACCGGATTAAAGGTTGAAGGACGTCTCAAACAAAAGATTCAGTCCATCCTTTTTGACGTATATGGGACCCTTTTTATCAGCAGCTCGGGGGATATCGGCCACCGCGAACAAGAAACGCCGGGGCCCGCCGGGCCCACCGGCCTTGAGGCTCTGCTGCGTCGTTACGGATTAAAAGAGACTCCCCGGATGGTCAGAAATTTGCTTGTCAGCACCATCAAGAGACAACATCAAATAAAAAAAACAATGGGAATTGAACATCCGGAGATCGAAATCGAAAAAATATGGATGGAAATTCTGGGAATCGATGAGGTGACAACGGCTAAAAAATTTGGCCTGGAATGGGAATTGATGACCAATCCAATTTATCCCATGCCGAATGTTAAAAAGGTCCTTTCACTATGCAAGCGTCGTAATTTTGCGATGGGATTAATCTCAAATGCTCAGTATTACACGCCTTCTATGATTGAAGGGCTGTTGGGGATCCCTTTGAGTGAACTCGGTTTTGACGCTGAGCTGATTATCTTATCCTACCGGATTGGGCACGCCAAACCGTCGGCACTCCTTTTTCAAAAAGCACGCGAAGAGCTGCGAGCGAAAGGGATACCGGAAGGGGAGGTCCTTTATGTGGGAAACGATATGTTGAATGATATCTATCCCGCAAAGGCGATCGGGTTTCAAACGGCTCTTTTTGCAGGCGATAAGAGATCTTTGAGATTAAGGGAAGATCATCCTCAGTGTAAGGACCTAGGTGCGGATCTGATTCTAACCGATCTGGTGCAGCTGCTCGACTACATTTGATGGCGTCGTAAAAAGTCCCATCTACTGCGTTGTAATATTTTTTCAGATACTCGGCATACTATATGTATGGCCTCGTTCCTGAAAAAACACTACGCCTTGTATATGAACCTTTTTACTTAGCCATCTATAATTGAATTCATGACTTTTTACGAGACCATCATATTTGAATCGCTCAATCTAGGTTTGATATAAGCCACCAAGGACGTAACAACCGGGAACGGTGAATCCCGATTTCATCGGGAAACCTTTCAACCCAGGGAAAAGAAGGATTTAATTTTTTTCAACACATCTCGGGCATAGGCCAGCATTAATTCGGAAGCGTGCTGTGCCCCTCGTGATTCGATCATCTCTTTGGTTCTAAAGCGTCTTTTGGCCATAATGACCGCCAGTTTGTTGCTCAGATCGGGTTGGGCTTTCAAAAGAGGTTGCAAGCCCTCCTTTGTCACCTCGATGGCGGTGACCGGAGTAACCGCTTTGACGGTCGCTGAACGTGGCTCACCCGTTAGCAGTGACATTTCGCCCACGAAGTTGCCAACCCCCAAACGAGCCAGCTCAATTTCCTGGTCCTGATCCTTTTCATCCTGTTTCAGAACAGCAACGATACCGGATATGATTACAAAAAGAGAACTTCCCGCTTCACCCTCCCGGATAAGCGCTTGGCCTTCTAAAAACATTTGGCTTTCACAGAATCCGGCGATTTCTTTGACTTCTTCATCCGATAGGGGCTGGAAAATATCGACGCGCCGGAGATGCTCCCACATGCCCAATTCCTCGACGACGCATGTTTCGGCCTCACCACTGGCAATCTCATATTTTACAGCTGATGGCGAAATACCGGATTGGGACAGATAAGCTTGTATGGTTTCAAAGAGATCGCTCATTCCCGCCCAGTGGGAAAAAAAATCTTTGAAATAAACCCAGACACTATATTTAAATGGCTGGCCCGAAGCGTCTGCAACGCGAATCGCCGGCACCGGATCGTCAAGCACACTTTTGCAGTTCAGTGCGGCTTCCAAGAGAAGCTGCTGTACCAGACGGGGCGATATATTGCTGTCAACCGAGACATTGAACCAGTTGGAATATAATTTTTCGGGCATATCATAATTATGGATGACACTGTTAATCGCATGTTCATTCGGAACGATAAACACACTGTTGTTAAATGATAACAATCGGGTGGTGCGCCAACCGATGTCGATTACCTTACCGATCGTTCCGTCATTTATTTCAATCCAATCACCAATTTTGTAAGGTCTTTCAATCGTCAGAGCCAGCCCGGCAAACAGATCGGATAAGACGCTTTTCAAAGATAAACCCAAAACACCGGCCACGATGCCGGTGGAGACGACAAGACCCGTCACAGGATGTTTGAAAACGAATGTGAGTATGCCATAAACGGCTAAAACATAAATGAAGATTGAAATCAGATTGCGGAGCAAACCTGGGCATTCCGCGCCGGTGAGATTGATAAAAAGCGTCCTCCAAACAAAAAGCTGCAGCCCTCGGTTCAGCAGCCAAGCTCCGATAAGCCAAAGCAAGGCGGTCGTAACGGCATTGATATCAGCTATAAGCTCCTGCGAAACGGTGCCAACCATCTTGGTAACCAGAAGATTAAGAACAAGTATGGCCGAAGGCAATAAAAGCACATCGATGACCCAGATCAGGCGGAGGTGATTTTTGAATGGCAAAATATTAGCGATTAAACGGCTGATAAGGGAAATGAGTACAAAGCAGATGACCGTGGTGATTAGCAGAAACAGTGAGATGTCCTGCAATTCGATGCCGAGAAGTTTGATGAGGTCAGACATAAATCGATTCTTCTTTTCTGCTTAAGGTTGATGACGTCGTAAAAAGTTCCATCTACTGCGTTGTAATATTTTTTCAGACACTCGGCATACTACATGTATAGCCTCGTTCCTGAAAAAACACTACGCCTTGTATATAAGCCTTTTTACTTAGCCATCTATAATTGAATTCGCGATTTTTTACAAGATCATCAAGGTTAAAAGATCAAAAAGTTAACGCTTTCGTCGGGTTATAAACCGATAAAGGTCTTCGTTAAGCTGAATCGCCGGGCAATTCAGCAAGACTTCCCGATCCTCACGGGTAGCATAAGGGAAGACCGCATTCAAATATTCTTCGGCATTAATTTTGAGATAATCACGATCCGATTTGATTAAAACATCCACCGCCCCATAGGTGGCTTCCGATCCGATCACTTCGGCATGGAGGAGCCGAACCTGTCAGGGCGTTGGTGGTGAACCATTTTGGGTAGCCTCATTTTGCTCGACGCGCTGGAGGAAAAGTTTGTAAAAATAGCTGTTCAGCCTGGGTTGTTTACGCAATAGGGCTTGAAATTCTTCACGTTTGAGGGTCAAAAGCGTTCCTTCTTCTACCCCCTTAATAGTCGCATTGATCGGTTCGCCGGTCATCAATGACATTTCTCCGAAACAATCACCGCTTTTTAGGGTTGCGATTTGTGTGCCGTCATTCAAAATCACTTCCAGCCCCCCTCTATAAATGACGTAAAAGCGGTTGCCGACATCCCCTGCGTTTATGATCGGTTGGCCTTTTTTGAAAGGCATCTCCTGAAAAGATTGGGCGATCTCTGTCACGGCACTATCATCCAGGGCTCTAAACACCTCGGTTTCATTTCTCAAAAAGCCGCCCACTCCGGTTTGATCGGCTTTCCGGTTTTGGCATCGCTGAAGATACATCTGAGCGACCCGGTCAACCGGATAAACCTCCAGGCATTGTTCGAAGAATGCGGTTGCCGCATCCCATTTCTGGGCGCGAAAGGCAGTTAACCCGTCCCGGAAGGGTTTAGTGATCTGTTGTTTTAATTCCATTACCGCTTCGGCATCAAAGACCTCATAGATGCGAAGCGGGTCTTGGTAGCCTTTGATCGGCACCAAGTCCAACTCGCGCCATTGAAAGGCATCTTCCGACGCGATGAGGTTAAACGTATCCTCCGATATGACCGTTTGGCTGTTATAATCTTGCGCAACCTCCTGTAAACGCATGGCGATATCGATGGCCTCCCCAACCAATGTGGGGTCCAGACGGGTCTCATTGCCGAGGGTGCCGAAAATAACATCACCACTGTGAATTCCGATTTGGATCTCGATGGGTGGATGTCCCTTGGGTTGCTGAATTTCGTTGAAATCTCTGAGTGCCTTTTGCATATCAATGGCGGCATAGACCGAGGAAAGAGCTTCCATGGAGCGGTCATTCAGATCGAAGAGGGCCATAATACCGTTTGTCTGCAGCTGATAGATAAATCCCCCGTGTTTCTCAATCGGCGCCTCCATTCGTGCCAGATAGGCGTTTAAGTATTGAAAGAAAACCTCGGAGTCCATTTGCTCCGAAAGCGCATCGAAGGATTGAATCCGGCTGTACATGATGGTGAGGCGGTCACTTGCCATGGGACCCAGCTTGATGGTGCTGATGCCTTGATCGGCAATGCGACTCATGAATTGTTTGGGCACAAATTTCTCAAAGGTCTGTGATATTTGAACAATGCGTTTTTTCTCGTCAATCAGATTGGAGACCATACGGTTATAGGATTGCTCGAGGATCTTAAGTTCATTGCGTTGGGAAGTTTGCACATCGACTTCAAGGGTATCCAGATTATTGAGGTTTAATTGCGTCACCGCCTGGGTTAAAATCGAAAGTGGTCGCCCGAGGTAAAGACGGCTGGCCCACAACAGAGTAAAAACCAGGGCGATGGCGACAACAATCGCATTCACAATGAGGAGCCCGTAGCCCACTTTTATTCGGTCAATTACAAACGTGGTCGTTGAATAAACTGTCGCCTTGCCCACGGTTGACTTCTCTCCTTCCTCCGAAGCGTAAAGGATGGGAAAGGTATGACCGAAAACGCCTGAAACGCCTTTTTGTTTTGGATTGATTTCGGCTGGATCGGTATCTTTTTCGACTGAAACCTTATTCCCGAACGAGATATATTTCCCTTTATCATCTAAAAGGATACCGCCGGCCCCCATCTCTTCGCCAGAATCATCGCGTATCTTTACCCCTAAAATGACGGGATGCTCCAACATACCGCTGATAATGGCCCGTAACGCCCCGGAGTCCATATTCCAAAGCGCATCTCCCAGACCTTTCATAAATATTTTTTCAGATGACTTCAGGTCCAAAGTAATTTGGGCCTTGGTTTCGTAAAACTGAAATGTCATCAGACCGACTGTCACCGAGAGCACAACGATAAAGTAAATGGAAAGAACGATCTTGAGGAGTTTTTTGGCAATCGGCGCATTGACTGTTTTGCTTTCGGCCGATGCTTCGATCCGCTTGGATTCCGCTGCGATCTTTTGGGCTTCTTCTTCCAGTTGCTTTTTTGCCTGCGCATATTTTTGTTCCATGCGTTTCTTTTCGGTTTCGAGCGTATGTTCCAATTGTTGGCGTGTCTTGGCGATCTGCTCCAATCTGATTTGATTCATCGCCTCGATCGGTGCCAGGAACTTAGTCTTGCACTGCTTGCAATGGAGCTTGTTTTGGCCCTTTAATTTTGATGTATAAGGGGTATAGCATTGCGGGCAAGATATCAGCATATGGAACTCTCTTTAGCAGTGCTTTTTACTCTTTGGCTGTAATTTTGGTAAAACATTGATCAAATTTGCCGCTCGCTTTTATTTTTTTCAGCCCTTTATTGAAGGCCGCCATAAGGTTTTTATGATCCGGATTGCGTTTGGATAAAAGGAGATGCAGATTGGCCATTGAGGGCCTCACAGGCTTCGGATGAGACGTAAACAGTTGCGCTTGTTGGCTGCTGAAATGTTTGCGCAGTAGTTCATAACCGACCTCCTGACTCACAATAAAAACATCGATTCTTTTCTTTAGCAGCTTTTTAAAATTCTGTAGATCCGTCGTCACCCGAAAGACCTTTATTTGGCCTGATTCTAGGGCCTGCTGAAACGCTTCGCCATAAATATATCCGGTGGTGGCACCGATTTTGATATCTTTTAAATCATCCCAGGATTTCCAGTCAAAAGAATAGCTTTTGAGATGGAAGAATACATCACTCACTTCGATTACCGGATCACTGTATAAAAAATCTTTTTCCCTGTCCGGTGAGTGGGACCATATCAAAGATCCGTCCCATTTTTCGCGTCCGGCAAGTTGAAAGGCACGCTTCCAGGGAAAATACCCTAACTGAATCTTAATACCGGCGGCGGTAAAAGCCTCTGTCACAATACATGTCGCGATACCACCCTGGTGGGCATCTTTGGACAGATAGGGCGGCCATTCACCCGTGGTTAGGCGGACAGTTTGTTCAGCATCAACAGCGCTGCTGAAACAGACGAGTACTATGATAGGTAGCAATTTAAGTATGCATTTCATAGAGATACCCCAATCGAATCGTTAGACAATTAAAACTCTATTAGCCTTAATTTCGATTTTCTGCAAGTGTAACTAATGAATCTGATTCATTTAAATCAAAAAGAATATTCTTGTCGGGCGGTAAATAAAGGCCGTAATTGCGCTCGATATTCGTTTCTTCCGAGCCGATCCTGACACCGAGGCAAACTTCTCCCCGGTTTTGGGCGGCCAGCATGCAATCGGCGAAGCTGGCCGTTACGGGGATATTTTTAAAATACAATTCAATCGGCTTGACATGAATATCACTCCCCGTTTCCTCAAAAAGATGATCGTAGATTTTTTTTAAGTCTGGTTGTTGCGAAATCTGCGAAACGAGCTCGGAAACAAA
Organism: uncultured Desulfobacteraceae bacterium; assembly: GCA_964530095.1. Lineage (GTDB taxonomy): Bacteria > Desulfobacterota > Desulfobacteria > Desulfobacterales > CAZHA01 > CAZHAH01. The sequence goes on from CAZHAH010000040.1 coordinate 14,717, forward strand.
TTTGTGGGGGATTAAAAAGTCTTTGGCGCCGGCTTTGAGAAAAACATCCGCTTTTTCGGAATCAATTACTTCGGTAACCAGATTGGTATCCAAGGGTTGGCCGCTTGGCAGTTCAAGGTTTTCAAAGGCATATCTAAATTCCATCAACAATGAAACCGTCTTAAGATCTTCATCTTCCACGACTCCCGATTCTTCGGCCAGCACAAGAACGGTGTCATATTTAAAAAAGTCCAATTGGGTTAGAAAATCGAATATGTTTTGACCATGCGCCAGCAAATTAATCTTAATATTTTTGTAGCGCTCTTGGGCGGCGGTGATCTGGGTCTGCATAACACGGTCCGGATTTGATACCACGATATCAATGGATGATCCCTCACGCATCGATTTGGCGTATTCATCAATGATGATATGGATTTTGCTGTTCCAGCCGAAAATGAGTTGTTTCTCGAGCAGGATACGCGATTTTTTCATAAAAAATGCTTGTTCCCGGGGGGCAATCACCTGTTTGCGAAACAGTTTTATCAAAGAGCTATTTTGGGCCAGGATAATCCCCTCATCCCCATCAGCCGGGATAAATTCCGGGCGCGGATTTAACCGAATTTCTCCCCGGGTTGTACGAAATCCCAAAAGGACGCTGTTGTTAAAATGAAATTGCAGTTTACCAAAAGGATGATTCATCCATCCGGATTTCGGTTTATGCAAAAAAATGCCGCTTCCTTGGAACCCGACCAAATTTGAGTATACCCACGCGAGTCCCCGATTGAGAGAGGTAGCGACCAGAATCCGAGCTAGGATGTCATTCGTATCGATAACGATAATCTTGCCCGGGGCGATCGTTTCCGCCAGGTGTTTGGTTTTATCCGAATGGAGTTGCGCGACTACCGGCGGCAGGTACGCTTCGTCTGTCGCGGCGGTCACGGCAATGATGGATTCCAAAACATTGGCATCGGCTTTGTCTCTTATATCAGGCGGATCGATGACTGTGGCGGTATTTAAGATAATGATCGAACTGGCGTGTGCGGCACTCATTTTACGGATGGTTTTGGTGTTGGAAATGTCTCCGCTGCGGGTGATGATGCGGGTTTTTTTACGATCTTTAATCTCCTCGTATAAAATGTCATCCATAACCGCTTTGTCGGTGTTTGAGAGGGCAACCACACAAGATTTTTTCTTATATTCATTGGCCAGGATGAGTTGCTCGATAATTTCGATGATCTGAGCGCCAAACCCGAGTATTAACGTATGACCGTTTTCGACAACACTGCTTTTGCCTTTGCGCAGACTTTCCACCTTGAGGGTAAACTCATTTGTGATAAAGGCCACCAGGGCTGAAAAAAAGACCAATCCCAGCATCACCGACAGAATTCCGATGAATTTGTTTAACCGGGTCGAGGATTCATCGGCCTCAATACCGCCGGCATCGATAATCTGCGTAAAGGAGCGCCATAACATGTCCGGTATATCTTGCAAGGTGCTATCCGGCAGGATGACGCCAACCGTGACTCTTAATAGAAAGATCAACAGCAACGTGAACATAATCAGTCCAAAAAGCCCCAGTAAAATGGCCGATCCGCCCCTGGCCATCAGATTGTCGAATTTGTATTGGAGCTTTTCGCGAACGGAGATTGTCCCGTTACGTTTGACCTTTGATCCCTTCATAGGCCTTTTCCCTTTTTAAACCCTCTTCTGCGAACCCCCATTTTAAAAGACTGAAGCGGCTTAAATCCAGAAAAGCGGATGCCAGGCGGCTTTTGTCTATTTGTTGCCGGACAGGTTTCTGTATCACGTGTCCATAAATTTTCAAAAGCTTTTCTTTGTAACTCTCCTGATTATAACCGTTTACAATCGCCTTAGCATTATTTTTTGACAGGTTGGGGCCATTTTCGATTTCTCCCGCAGAGGATAAAAATGGATTCAACCGGACGAGGATTTTATGTTCAACATCATCTGCAATAACATGTGCGATGACCTGTTTTTGAAATGACTCATCGAGGAGTCCAAAGTCAATGGTGTGGTTGCCTGTCATTAATTGGTAGGCGTTTTCAATCGCCGCTTCATCGATTGTACAGTTTAATCGTGCGCAAGCCTTTTCAACATTTTGTTTCCAAATCGAAAAGAAATTCTTTTGGTCGATCCATTCCAGCGGAACCCGCAGCGTTTCATAAAGGTGCTTAAGATTGATACCCTTTTTTTCAAAGTCGGCACAGATGTCGGCAAGTTTTCGGCCCCATAGGACCTTGTTTGCCAGCCAGGGCTCAAGAAAAGAAAAACCAAATCCTTCGGTAATACTTGTGGTAAGGAGAAACTTGGCGGAAGCCACAAGGGTTCTAAAATCTTTTTTTAATCCGACATCGAAGGCGACATCAAGGTGGTTTGTCTTCACAAAGTCTTTCCATTCCCGATAGTGCCTGATATCGGCCGGGCTATTGGGGGGTAGGGAAATGGCAAGGTTCGGCTTGTTTTTAAAAAAAAAGGAAATCAGGATCGCTTCTCCGATATTCTTTCTGCGGATGGCGCGAACAGGGTATAGGATACGGTTTTTGACAGCGGGTGTTTCAGATTGAAACGGAGGGGGGATGATTGGATTGGGGATTTTATGCAGTCCCTCCGCTGTTAAACCGCACGTCGTCAAAATGTTGTAATCGCGTGAGTTAAGTACCGCATAGTGGCAATCGGCAACATAATCTTCGTCAAAGTACTGCATCAGACGTCCGTCTTCAGCAAAATCATGGATTTGCAAAAGAAGTCGAATATTCTGTTTCTGAAGCGCCCTGAGAATACGCAGAAAGGTTCTGTTTTTTGCCAGGGTCGGATTATGAACATGAAGTATGTCACATCCATCTTTCCATTTTGAATGGATAGTTTGAACGATTTTGTCGGCAACCGCGAGCGGATCGTATTTTGGACTCCCTGGTTGGTCATACCCGATACCGGCAATATCAACCGTATCGGCAGGAAATGGTATTTCGGGTTGAGAACCGGTGAGAACAAGCCTTGAACAGGTCTTCTCCAAGGCCGCGGCCTGATGCTTGATAACCGTCGTGACACCGCCCGGTTTGAGGTGGTAGTGCAAAAATGCGATCTTCATTGGGCGTATCTCGTTGGATCTTGAATTCCGGCCTCCTGGAAGCCTTTTTTCCTTAAAACACAACTGTCGCACTCGCTGCAGGCATGACCTTGCGGTGTGGGGTCATAGCAGCTGTGCGTCATCGCATAATCGATCCCCAAGCCGATTCCCAGGCGGATGATTTGGGCTTTGGTCATGGAGATCAGGGGTGTGTGGATGTTGATCGTTGAAGTTCCCTCCACACCGGCCTTGGTGGCCAGGTTGGCCATTTTTTCAAATGCCAGGACATATTCCGGCCGGCAGTCCGGGTACCCGCTGTAATCGATTGCATTGACGCCGATAAAAATATCAAAACAGCTCAGAACTTCGGCCCAGGCAAGCGCATAGGCCAGAAAAATCGTGTTGCGGGCCGGCACATAGGTAACGGGAATTCCAGCCGCCAGGGTCTGGTTAGCACGGTTTTTGGGCACATTAATTTCGGCCGTCAGTGCTGAACCGCCGATCTTTCTGAGGTCCAGATCGATGACCAGGTGCTGCCTGACTTCCAATTCATGGGCGATTCTTTGAGCCGCTTTCAATTCAAAAGCGTGACGCTGGCCGTAGGAGAAACTTAAGCTGTAGATTTCAAATCCCTCGGTTTTGACCATAGCCATAACCGTGGTGGAATCGAGCCCGCCGCTGGATAAAACGACCGCCTTTTGTGGTGCAACCCTATTCATTCTTTGCCACCATTTTACCTGTGCACAAATTCAAAATCGTGCCTGAGGCGTCTTTTCGATCAGAACCTATTTACCTCTGTCGGCTTCCGGCCAAATGATTTTATGAAGTTGCAGGTGGAGTCGAAACGGAAATCGATCCTCTAAAAGCCATTGTGCCAGTTGTCGCAGGCCCAGCTGGTTAAAAACCGGAGAAAATAAAATATGATGTTTGGGTACATCTGCAGCAACCGACTTGGCGATCTGTACGGCATAGTCGTAGTCGTTGCGGTCGCCGATCACAAATTTGACCTGATCCTGAGGTGTGAGTCTTTTTAGGTTGTCAAGATCCGTTTTGGCGCTCTCACCGCTGGAAGGGCACTTGATATCGACGATCTTGATACAGCGCCGATCAACCCAATCGATGTCATAACTTCCATTGGTCTCGATCAACATTTCATGGCCGTATTCAAGGAGCCTTTGAATTAACAACGGGGTTTCTTCTTGAAACAGCGGCTCGCCGCCGGTTATTTCAATTAAGGCGCATTTATAGCCCGAAACCCGATCAATAATTTCATCGATGGTCAACCGGCGCCCTTCCTCGTAAGCATAGCGGGTATCACAGTAGCGGCATCTTAAATTGCACCCGCTAAGACGCACAAAGACACAAGGGCGACCGGCGTGCAATGACTCGCCCTGGATGCTGTAGAATATTTCGTTTACGGTAAGAGACACCGATGGACACCTGAACTGTGCGGTTCCGGGTTCAGTGTTCCCGGTTCAAAGGTTCAGTTCTTCAATTGTGTCCTTGGCCCTAACCCTGAACGTTGAACCCTGAACCTGGAACGGTTACAAATTGATTATTCTTGGGTGGTGGTAACGGTGTCTTTTTCATATCAGCAGGGCCCAAGATAGTAAACATTTTCTTTATTTATACGAGGTCACGTGATATCTTCATCTCGATTCCAAACACGATTCCAAACAACCAAACCGTCCGCAAAGATAATGAAAAAAATCAAACCGTTGCGAAACAGTGTGCAAACGTATGCCTGGGGATCCAAAACCGCAATACCGGAGCTTCTGGATCAGAAAACACCTGCCACAAAACCGCAGGCGGAGCTGTGGATGGGGGCACATCCCAAAGCCCCCTCATTCGTGGCCTGTGGCGACAAATGGGAATCTTTGATTGATTCGATCCAAAGGGAACCCGAAGACATTCTCGGGAGATCCGTTATCGAAAATTTTGGTCGCCGGCTCCCTTATCTATTTAAAATCCTGGCTGCGTCCAGACCGCTTTCGATTCAGGTGCATCCGAATTTGGTACAAGCGAAAGCAGGATTTCAAAAAGAAAACGATCTGGGCTTGGCGCTTGATGCACCTAACCGCAATTACCGGGATGATAATCACAAACCCGAATGTATATATGCCATTACGCCTTTTTGGGCCTTATACGGATTCCGTCCCATCGCAGACATCCGTGTTTATCTATCCAAGGTCTGTCCCCACGCTTTGGCTGTCGAACGGGATGATTTGAGGCAGCAGCCGAATGCGGAGGGGATGGCCCATTTTATAAAAACATTAATGACCATGCCAGTTTCCCGGAAAAAAACACTGATTGATGAAGCTCGCAAAAATGCCCGAAATTTATTTGAGAAAGATAAGGTTTTCGAATGGGTTGCCAAACTCTGCCAGGCATATCCGGAAGATATCGGCAGTTTGGCTCCGGTGTTTATGAATTTATTAAGACTCGAGCCCGGGCAGGCCATGTTTCTGCAAAGCGGAGAGCTGCATGCATATCTTCAAGGTGTGGGGGTTGAGCTGATGGCAAATTCGGATAATGTCCTGCGCGGCGGGCTGACACCGAAACACATTGATGTGCCCGAGCTTTTGAACGTCCTCAATTTTAATGAAAGTAAAATCAAGATTTTTTCCGGAACGCGAATCAGTTCGTGCGAGCGCATTTACCGCTGCCCGGCCCGGGAATTTGTCCTTGCGGTGATCAACACAGAAGAAGGGCTCAGTTACCAAAGCGCAAACGACAGAAGTGTGGAAATTATTTTGTGCACCGAAGGCAAGGCCACGATAACGGATAACAGAACCTCAGAGGAGATAAGCCTTAACAAAGGAACCTCCCTGATCATTCCGGCCGCCGTTGCGCAATACCGCATCGATGGAAAGGCCAAAGTGTTCAAGGCGGCGGTTCCGGTTTAGGCGGGTATAAATGAAAACAGGCATCGATTTAAAAAAAGATCAATATATTAGAAAGATTACATGGATCGGCCTCATTTTAAATCTCTTTTTGTCGGTCCTTAAATTTTGGGCCGGCATGGTGGCGGCAAGCCAGACCCTGCTCGCCGATGCGGTTCATAGCCTTTCCGATTGCACAACCGACGTTGCCGTCATTGCCGGCTCGTATTATTGGTCCAAACCGGCCGACGAAAATCATCCCTATGGCCACCGGCGTCTGGAAACACTCGTGACCGTCTTTATCGGGATTGTTCTCTTTGGTGCCGCCATCGGGATCGTATGGAAAGCGATTACGACACTCAATGAGCCCGCTGCAGCACCGCCAGGCTGGTTGGCGCTTTTTGTGGTCCTTTTTGCAATCATTTCCAAAGAAATCCTTTACCGCTGGATGGCGGCCATCGGCAAACGTATCAAAAGCCCGGCGCTTGCCGCCAATGCCTGGCATCACCGTACCGATGCAATCAGTTCCATACCGGCCCTTATCGCAATCGGCGGGGCGATTATTTTACCGGCCTGGACGGTCCTTGACCATGTGGGGGCGGTCGTGGTGTCGATATTTATCTTTCAGGCCGCCCTTAAGATCGCATGGCCCGGACTCAGAGAAATGATGGAGACGGGCGCATCAAAAGAAACCCTTAACAGGATAAAAGCGATTGGGTGCCAAAACGGAGCCGTAGTGCAGGTACATGGTTTGCGAACCCGGTATGTGGGAAACAATCTTCAGGTCGATATGCACGTCGTGGTGGATGGATCGATTACAGTGGCAAAAGGGCACGATATCGCCGAAGACGTAAAAGCCAGAATCCTGGAAGAAAATATGGATGTATTGGATGTGGTCGTGCACATCGAACCGAGGGAGTCGGCCATCAGAGAAGACGATTTATGCCCACAACTTAAATGAAATCAAGCACACCGTGATCCCAAAGAATTTTGAGGCCGATGGCCAAAAGAACGATTCCGCCGATGATTTCGGCAGAACCGCTGAGCCGCTTGGCTGAACCGATTTTGCCCCCTATAAAGAGCCCCGCCAGCGTGAAGGTGCCCGCCACGATACCGATGATGAGGGCCGGTGCCCAAATCGATACATGTATAACCGAAATTCCGAGCCCCACCGCAAGGGCATCTATACTGGTGGCCACCGATAAAATTACCAGTGTCGCTCCTTTGGTCGGATCTTTTTTGGGTTTGGCCGTCTTGGGCGGGGAAATGCTTTCACGGATCATATTGACTCCCACAAAGACCAGAAGGCCAAATGCGATCCAGTGATCGAATGATTCAATATAGGGCCGGACGGTTAGCCCGGCACTCCAGCCCAACACCGGCATCATGGCTTGAAACAGACCAAAATGCCACGACAGCCGAAAGGTTTGCCGGAAGCTGATATGTTGCAGGTGGGCACCCGCGGCAATTGCCACCGCGAAGGCATCCATGGCCAGGGCGACAGCAATCGCCGCGATGGTTAAAAGGGGCACAGCGTCTATGAACCGCCTGCTTTATAGCGCTTGATCATTTCATCAACCGATTGACCGTTGGGGGCCATTGCAAAAGGATTCACCTCGATCAATTCTTCCCAGGCTTTAATCGCGCCTTCAAGATCGTTGAGATCGTGCAGCAAAACGATCCCTTTGTTAAAACGCGAAATCTCGTGCTTGGGATCGGTTTGCATGGCCCGATCAAAGGTTTCAACCGCTTTTTTTGATTGGCCTGCGCGACGGTACATGACGCCTAAATCGGTAATAACATTCGCATTGTTGGGTTCAATTTCAATCGATTTCTGGTATGCAGAGATGGCTTTTTGATATTTTTTGTTGTCAAAATAGATATTCCCCATCTGGGTCCAGGCGCTTGCATTTTGAGGATTTTTTTTGACTTCGGCTTCGAGGGCCGCCAGCATTTTATCCTTTTCGGAAACGCCGGCCGTTTTTGGCTGAGTTGAAACGCTCGATTCGGTTTTATACACCGTTAGGAGGATACCGATTAAAAAGCCGGCCGCAAATGCAACGCAGACAGCCGCAATCAAGGTTTGGGTCTTTACGTAACCGCTTTTTTTCTGATTATTTTTTGTCACCGATGTCTCCAATACTATTAATTGCCTATTGCGACTAAATAAGGGCACTCTAAAGTGTCCAATTCATCAAACTTCATTTATTCCTAATCATCGGCCTCTCGGTTGTCAATCAGAAAGTCAGAGCTTCGGTTTGCGCAAGGCTGTGGCTGCTGGCGCTAATCTGTAATTTTTAACTTCAATCTGCATTTTATAAATTATATATAAGACTAGAGAAGTCATCTCAAAAATAGGATTTTGGTTTAAGGCCAAGGCGGGTTTGGGTTTTAATCCGGAGTAATACTGTAGTATTTCGAGGAATTAAAATCCTGACCCAACATAGGGATTAGGCCAAAAGACATTTTTGAGACGGCTTCTGCGCTAGGCGGGTCGACGCTCCATATGCCGCCAGTAAACAAAGAGCAGGATTGCAGCAACAATCATCAGACTGCACAGAATTTGGCCCATTGAGAGCGGTCCCACCACAAACCCAAGATGCGAATCGGGTTCCCGGAAATATTCGATCACAAATCTGACCGCCCCATATCCTGCTATATAAAAAGCAAAGATGGCGCCGGAAGGCAGCTTTCGCCTGCGAATGCCCCACAGAACGCAAAAGAGAAAAATTCCCTCAAAGAAGGCTTCATAAAGCTGGGAAGGGTGTCGTCTTTCGATGCTCTGCGACAATGGGAAATACATTCCGATCGGCGATGAGGTAACCCGGCCGAAAAGCTCGCCATTGATGAAATTACCAAGACGCCCAAATGTATAGCCAAGCGGAACGACGGGCGCATACAAATCGAGCATTTCACGAAACGTCACGTCGGACTTACGCACATACAACCATCCACCCAGCAAAACCCCGATCAGACCGCCGTGATATGACATTCCGGAAATGCCGGTGAAGGCAAAACCGTTTGAGAAACTAAACGGAAGGATGATTTCCAGTGGATGACTCAAATAGTAAAAAAAATTGTAAAAAAGGACATATCCCAACCTTGCTCCGATCATGAGTCCCAGAATGATGGATAATGTTAGTTCTTTGACTTGATCTTTGGAAATATCAAACCGCGATTCATGCTTTATGCGGTACAGCACCAGGGCATACGTGATCCCGAATGCGGCCAGATACATCAGACCATAGTATTGGAGCCTAAAAAATCCCACCTCAAAGATAACGGGGCTTATATTTTCAGGCAGATGCTGCCACCAGTACCAAAAACTGTTAATATCCAATCTGTATTTCCTCCCAGCTATAATCGGTATTAAAACCGCAAAAAGAAACCAATGATTCAATGATAATGCGCCATCGTCTATATCTTGTCAACTTCAACCTGCAGACCGGTTTTACAATACACTTGAGTTTTAGGCATGTTAATCGTAAAATCATGGTGTCCTGCACCACTAAGGAGAAGCGCTGAGGACGAACGCTTTTCAACAAATCCGAAAAACAGAAGGAATTTCGGAAGCTGAAAAAAAACGACCAAAAATTTAAGCGACTCATCCTTGTTCCGCTATGTGTGGCATTGGCGGTTCTCCTTTCCACCTCCATCCTCATCACATATGAACTCCAAAGACTCCACATCGATAAGAACATCCAGGCAAATGTTGGGAGTGTTCAGCAAGTTACCCGGATGCACATGGAAGGAATCACCCACACACTCAATGGCCTTTTGGATTTTATAAAAGAGGACAAATACCTGCAGGGTGCCTGGCTTGAAAAGGATCGATTCGCCCTGCTGCGGCATGCCCGGCCGATTTTAACAAAAACTTTATCCCAACAAAAGGTGACTCACTTTTACTTCATCGGCTCAAACAAAGTTTGTTTTTTACGGGTACATAAGCCGGAATCGCATGGCGATCTCATCCGGCGATACACCCTGGATCGATCGCAAAATGAATCCCGGCCGGTCAGCGGAATCGAGTTGGGCCCCTTTGGGACACTTACCTTTCGGGTGGTGCATCCCTGGTGGATAAGGGGTGAATTGGTCGGCTTTATCGAACTGGGTGTTGAAATCGAAAATCTGGCCCCAAAACTGAAAAAAATCCTTGGGAGTGATCTGATCTTTACGGTCAACAAAACCAATCTCGATCGGGCAAGATGGGAAGAGGGCTTAAGAATGATGGGGCGTAGCGGAAACTGGGATCAGTTCTCCGATTACGTCATTTTCAGCCAAACACTGGACGAAATCCCTGCCAAAATCGATCAGCACAAACGGCTCGACGCGATAGAGCAAGAAGGGCATATCTTTAACATAACAACCAAACAGCGGCAGTATTACGGCGGATTTGTACCCCTCACCGATGCCGGAAACAAAGTCCTTGGCGATATCATTGTTCTGAAAGATATCACCGCCGAAGAAAATGCCCTTCAAACATTATCCATTATCATGATAGTCGCCAGCGTTATCATAGGCGCTTTGCTCTTTGGATTCTTTTTCTTTTTTGTCGGTCGCATAGAGCGTAGGCTTGTAAAATCGCAGAGTGATTTATTGGAAGAGATTGACACGCGCAAAGAAACGGAGAGAGCGCTGCAGCAAGCGCGCGACAGACTAGAGGTGCGCGTGCATGAACGAACAGCCGAGCTTTTACAAGCCAATAAAGAGCACCGGGTTTTATCCATTCAACTCCTGTCAGCCGAGGAAAACGAAAGGAAACGGATCGCCGGGGAAATCCATGACAGCATCGGCCAAGCCCTAAGTGCGATCAAATTTAGCCTGGAAAATTCGATCAAACTATTTCAGGACAATTTCACCCAATTGGATATGGCACCCCTTGAGACAATTGTCCCGTTGATACAGAAAACGATCGAAGAGGTCAGGGGAATCGTAATGGACTTGAGGCCTTCAATTCTGGACGACCTCGGAATCCTGGCGACTATCAATTGGTTTTGCAGGGAGTTTGAAAGCATCTATTCAACCATTATCATTCAAAAGGAGATCGCCATCCAAGAGGAAGAAATCCCTTCCCTTTTGAAAACGGTTACCTACCGCATCCTACAGGAAGCCTTGAACAATGTTGCCAAACACAGTCAGGCGGACAGGGTCAGGCTGTCTATGCAGAAAAAAGATGGCGGGATAGAATTAGTGCTGAATGATAACGGTAAGGGTTTTGATGTTGGATCAACCCTTTCATTAAATCCTTCCATAAGGGGGTTCGGGTTGGCCAGCATCAGGGAGCGGGCCGAGCTTTCGGGAGGCTTTTACAAGATAGAGTCAGGCAGAGATAAGGGGACGAATATCTTTATTCGGTGGCCTTTATAAAGGGAAAGGTTAGCGTGTCACCATCCCTTTTTCCATGGCAAAGGCGGTCAGCGCGGCCGCATTGTGAAGATCGAGTTTTTTCATCAGATTGGCGCGATGTTTTTCAACCGTTTTTAGGCTGACACACAGAAATTCGGCTATTTCCTTATTTTTATATCCCTCCGCAATCAGTTTCAAGACTTCCTTCTCACGCTGGGACAGCGTATCCCATGACGAATCGGTTTTTATCGTCTTTTTTCCTTCCAGATACCCTTGAATTACTTTTTCCGAAACACCGGGACTGAGATATTGCCTATTGTCGATGACGCTCTTGATGGCCATTATCAGTTCATTATGAGTTGCATCTTTTAAAATATATCCATCGGCACCTGCCTGGAGCGCCGCGAGAATGTATTCTTCGGTTTTGTGGACTGTCAGCGCAATGATTTTTATTTTCGGATATCGTTTCTTGATATCGTTGATGGCTGAAATGCCGCCCATTCTGGGCATGGAAAGATCCATTAAAACAAGATCCGGTTCAAGTCTCTCCACACGCCGGATTGCATCCCGCCCATCTTCGGCTTCGCCGACAATATCAAAATCGGAATGAGATGACAGAAGTGCGCGCAATCCCTCTCTGAGGATCGTGTGATCTTCGGCAATGACGATGCGTATTTTTTCCCCCATGTTTATTATCTCGATGGTGCGAAAACCGAAAATGGGTCAAATGCAGGTCGAGCGAAACGACTTCCACCCCCGATAAATCGGGATCTACGCTTCGCTCCGACAATCGACAATCGCCAATCCATTTTCGGCTGGTCCATGTTAGGGTGTCTATTTGTTCAAAATAGGGTGTTCACCCTATTTATTTATATTAAAACTGAATATAGAAAATGTGCAATCTAAAATAATTTTAATAAACGATTAATCTCAAGGGAGGATGACATGAAAGTGCGTATCGCGATTCGATTTTTTCTTGTCGGCTTGGCTGTGATTATATTCCTCGGCTATGGGGCTGACCAAGCGTTTAGTCAAGAACTTGAAAACCTTCTCGATAAGCCAAAACAGTTCATCGGCTCAGCGAAATGCCGGGAATGTCACTTACAGCAGTACTATTCCTGGCGCACAACCATGCACAGCCGGATGTCCCAGGACGTCAGCAGAAATAAACGCGCCATGATTGTTGAGTGGGACGAAGAGCGGATCCGTGCCGATCTGGCCAAAAAGGGTAAAAAGCTCAAAGTGCCCGCGGATAAAATCTATGTGCCTAAGGTTGATGAAATCCAATATACCATCGGCAGCAAGTGGAAACAGCGCTATATCATCAAAAAAGACGGTACATTCTACATCTCTCCTGTTCAATACAACGCGGAAACCGACAAATTTGTCAACTACCACGAAGCCGACTGGGATAAACGGCCCTGGCTGCTCAAATGCGGCGGTTGCCATACCACCGGGGTCGATCTGGAGAAACAAACATTTTCCGAACCGGCCGTCGGCTGTGAGGCGTGCCACGGCAAGGGCTCCTGGCACTATGCCTTGCCCACGGAATGGTTAATTAAAAAGCAAGAGGCCATAATCAACCCGGCTAAGCTGACCAGAGGCGTGGCCGTGCAGATCTGTGGCTCATGCCACAACCGGGGCAAGGCCACCAAAAAGAAAGGCGCCGGTTGGCCTGTGGGCTACGAGCCGGGCATGGCGGTCGAAGCGTTTTATAAATCAAAGTCTTATGCCACCGGTGATAAGAAGCACTTTTACCCCAACGAGTATTCCAAAGGCCATCACCAGCAGTATATCGATTGGTCAAAGTCGATCCATAAAAAGGAGGGCGTGACCTGTACCTCGTGTCACTATACCCATGCGCATTTTCTCGAAAAAGCGAAATTGTATAAACCGCGTGGTGAATGGCATGCGACTCCGGCCCAAACTTTGGCGCCATCTGCTGAAAGGCAGTGCCTCTCGTGCCATGTAAAGACCGGCCAGACCGCCGTGCACTCCATCCACACCTTTGGTAATTGTATCGGATGTCATATGCCCCGGATCGCCAAAAGTGCGGAATCGGGTGACATCCACAGTCATGTCTTTAAGGTCCTTTTACCCAAGGACACGATTGCCAATCCGAAAATTCCCAATGCGTGTCAAGCCTGCCACAAGCATAAAGATACGGACGTAAAGAAGCTCGATGAAGATCTGAAAAAGATTCAGGCGAGACTCAGTTTGTTATCCAAAAAGTAGTCCATAGAGAAAGATAAGGGAAATAATAAGTGTGAATGCGGTTGTTACAAACGCATTCACACTTATTTTTAGAAGCTGCAATCCTTCCGGGTCTCAACCGGTATCGTTTCCAGAACATTACTTTATATACTATGGAATATGGGCCGCATCCATTCATCACATTACCTTTAGGGTGATGCGAGATAACATGGATACGAAATACCCATTTTCCTTTCGATTGATGTCCAAGTGGGTAAAAAATATCCAACCCGAACAATATACCCTGTCCGTTATTTTCCTCTCATATAATAAATCCCTTATAAATTAAGATGTTAATTAGTATCTTGCAAATTTGGCATACCCCTTGCTAAACTAAGGAGAAAAGGGGCTTTGGCCCTTAAAGAAAACCCAATTTTTTAATTAAAATAAAAATGGAGGATATGATGATGAAAGCGAATAACAATAGGGTTAATAGAACAAAGACAAAAGTGTTTATCATAATGGTTCTTCTAACGGCAGGTTTTTTTGCAGTTACAAACTTTGGACTGCTTGCGGATGTTCAAGCAAAATCGAGTACGAGCTTCAATACCCCGGGTAGTTTCAGCGATCTTGCCGAAGAGGCCAGTCCGGCAGTGGTCAATATACGCACGGAAAAAACGGTTAAGGGAGGCGGCCCGGTCTTCCGTCAGTTTCATCCCGGCCCTTTTGGAAAAAATGACCAGTTTCGTGACTTCTATGAAAAATTTTTTGGCAAAGAGCACCAACGCAAGTTCAAACAGCGGAGTCTCGGATCCGGCTTCATAATTGATGAAAAGGGTTACATCGTTACGAACAATCATGTGATCGAAAATGCGGACAAGATTAAGGTAAAACTGAAAAATGGTGAAGAGTTTGAGGCTGAGATCGTTGGACGTGATCCCAACACGGACCTGGCCCTGATCAAGATCACGTCTTCGAATAGTCTTCCGGTAGTTGCATTGGGCGATTCAAATGATTTGAAAGTCGGTCAATGGGTGGTGGCCATCGGGAGTCCATTTGGACTGGAGCACACCGTAACAGCCGGAATTGTGAGCGCCAAGGGGCGTGTTATCGGGTCCGGTCCCTATGACGATTTTATCCAGACGGATGCCTCCATTAACCCCGGAAACAGCGGTGGCCCACTTCTAAATATGCAGGGGAAGGTGGTGGGGATCAATACGGCGATTGTGGCCAGCGGCCAGGGGATTGGGTTTGCCGTCCCGATCAACATGGCCAAAAGCGTAATTGCCCAGCTCAAGGAAAGCGGCGAAGTCAGCCGGGGCTGGCTGGGTGTTGGCATACAGCAGGTTAGCAAAGAAATGGCCGAATACTATGGCCTCGAGGATGAAAAAGGTGCTCTGGTGGTTAAGGCTTTTCCAGGGGATCCGGCCCACAAAGCAGGGATCAGGGCCAAAGATATCATTGTCGAAGTAAACGGAAAAAAGATAGCGGACAGTCGGGATCTGACCCGCAAGATCGCCGACGTCCCCGTGGGATCGGAGGCGGAAATTAAGGTGCTGCGTGCAGGCAAGATCAAGACGTTTGATGTTGTGATTGCCAAAAGAAAAGATGCCAGGATTCTGGCCCAAGATGCCCCCAAAACGCAGGAAAATAAATTTGGGATACAAGTAACGAATATGACACCGGAAATAGCTAAACGATTCGGAATCAAAGAAGCCGAAGGCGTTCTGGTGATGAGTGTCGACGCCGCCAGCAAAGGCGCTGAGGCCGGCGTTACGGCGGGCGATGTGATAAAAGAGGTCAATCATCGAGTTGTCAACACGGTGGAAGAATACCAAGGTGTTGTCGAAAATCTTAAGAATAATGAGGTGATAAATCTGCTTATCTGGAGAAGGGGTGCCGGATTTTTGATAATTAAAATAGCAAATTAGTGCCCGGTCACGATTAAATAATGGCAATCTAAAGTGTCCAATTCAGACTATGGATGGACACAAACGCAGGAGTGAAGACGAAGACCCCACCCTTTTCAGAAAAGAGGTGGGGTTTTTTGTTAATCCCGCTTCTCGCCGGGCTTGAAAACCGTCCAAACCTTTGAGCCGGTCCGGCGCATTCCTTTCACCGTTTCTGAAGCCGCCTGCTTTACCCTGTCACTAATTCCCTTTCCTGTCTTAGCGATCATATCACCCGTCCATGAAATACCGTTTTTGGTTTTTTCTGATCCAAAACCGATCGGCTTCTTGACAATTACAACGAGGGTATCGGTCGCCTCAAGCGCTTTGGAAATCCCGCTAATCGTATTATCCCAAAATCCTGGGTCAACCGTCTTTTCAGAAGGCGTGGTTGAATATACCCTGCTTTTCATGTGAGGAAGGATATCTTTGGTGAATATATTCTTCACATCCCGCATGAGTTCTGTTATGTGGGAGGACATCGTATCGACCGCAAATTGTTGATTCCAGCCTCTGTACGCCTCACATCTGTATATTGCGCCGTGGCCGGCTGCGGAAGTCAAAAGACCGGCGCCGATGCCTTGTGCGAAATCATCCAAAGCTCGACCGACATAAGGGACGCAAGATAAGAATCGCTCCATCAGCTTTTCGCCGAAGTTTAAATAGTTGACCGTTGCCACTACTTTAAGGACATCTCGTAAAATCAATATTTGTTCTTTCAAGACCGGTCGGCTGTTGTAAATGTTCATTACACGCAGTACCATAGCCCCATTTCTATAAACAACAATGAGAAGATCTACGGCTCTGTATGGACTGAGTGTAACACCCATCATGATGTCGCGGACCGAGTTACGAACCTCTTTCTCCGCTTTTTCCTTTAACTTGGATAACAGAGGCTCAATGGACTCCTTCCCAACTTTTTCGATTTCTGATAATAAATCCAAAGGTTGTTGACCAGATTGAGACAGTTTTTCTAACACCTGTGCGTCCTTTTTCGCTTTCACGATATCGTCTGGCGACAAGTTGGGGTTGTCTGCAAGTCTTTTGATGTATCCAATCAAATAGTTACAGTAGTTCTGGGCCTGAGTTTCAGAAGGAGGATCGTGAATGTCTGGAGGAGTCAACACTCTAGGTATTTTCTTAATCATCCGAAAACTGTGAATCGATATCCACGCAAATACGCCGACAACTATAACCAGAAAGGCATACCCAAGAGGGGAATAGGTGTTCTTGAGGACAACATAAACATGAAGGATTTCGGCAAAGACAAAAAAAGTTAACAGAACGCCACCTGCCAGAATGACAGTGCGCATTATTTTCCACCAGAGTTTCAATTGGGCCAGCATCGGTCTTTCGTTGACATTCATGGATATTACAGCCCCTCCAATATTGTTTAGATGCCTAATTTTATTGAAAATTTGATCCTATTTAACACATCGCAATTATTCAGGCAAATAAATAGCGAAATTTGATTCGATTTTGATTCGCGATTTTAAAACAATGATGTATGCTATCTTGAATGAGGCGGGTTTTTAGCTTATGAATAATAATCATTAACTTGTCAGGGAGGTTAAAATGGAAAGAGAAGAGATTCAACGAGAGATCACGCATTTTCTTCAAAAAAGAGGCATTCCAATTGCGGGAGTATCAGCGCACTGCCAGATACCGTCAGTTCCTAAGCGTTTTACACCCGAGAGCATCCTAAAAACGACACAGTCAATTGTCTGCTATGGAATGCCGATGCCAAGGGGCGTTATTTACGCAGAGAGCGGTTCCTTGGCCTTGTACTGGCGCTTTTGCAATATGGCCTACAGAACCCTGGATACGGTATCGAATCATCTTTGTTTACTTCTGGAGCAAGAAGGCTTCCCGAGCAGCCCCATTTATGGATGTTATCCGTGGAGAACTGCAGAGCGCGAGTTTTGGGGCCTTCTGCCTTTGGTGTATTGGGGCGAGCAGACTGGCTTGGGTAGGCTCACGAAGAGTGGGCTGCTTGCCAATCCGATTTACGGTACGCGATTTCTTTTGGGCGGTTTGATTACCGCCTTGGATCTCGAACCATCCGAAAAATCGACCGATGCGCCTTGCCCTAAAAACTGTATTGAATGCATCGATGCGTGCCCTGTAAATGCCATCGCTACAACAGGCAAGGTGGATCACAATTTATGCATAAGGCAATCCGGCTCAAATCCGCTTCTGACGCATTTGGCGGCAGATCCATTAATGAAAAAAAAGTTTTCGTTTGAAACAATGGTCAATACTGTTGGGGTTGACGACCATGGAACCTACAATTGCTTCAAGTGCTTGGAAGTATGTCCGTTAAACAGATAAGCGTATTATCCTTATTGATTTGGAGACATTAAAATGACTCAAAATGATTTGACAAAAAAGGCAAAAAGCGTTGCCTTGACGCATGGTGCGGATCTTGTCGGTGTCGTTAACATTGCGGACATTACAGAACACGCTGAAAATATTCACAGAATATTACCCACAGCCAAGAGTGTAATCGTAGTCGCTTCAAAGCACAGTTTAGCCGCCATTGGTTCTGACAATATCCAAGTGGCTCAGTTTGATACCATCCATGCCTATGATGCCTGCGCGACGGCGGCCCATAATGTGGGCCGGTTTCTTGAATCCGAAGGCGATCCTTCTGTGGCCGTGCCTGCCTTTATTCCAATCGATATGGAAAAACCCAAATATGGCATGCGGGGAGAGATTTGCTGGCGACGAGCAGGGGTGAGGGCGGGGCTAGGCTCTTATGGAGAAAACGGACTGCTTGTCACCAAGGAATTTGGAGCGGCCATACGCATTTCAGGGCTTGTTACCGCATCTGATCTGAAAGAAGATTCTCCTCTAAAAGAAGATGTCTGCGATCACTGTATGACCTGTATAGACGCCTGTCCGACAAGAGCCTTATCCGGAGAAGGAAAGGTAAACAAGAAACTTTGCGGGGATGTGATTTTTAAATTCGGTTTCCGTTTCTTCAGAGACTTCATGCGGGATCTCGTGCTCAAACCCCCGCATGAAGCTGTAGAGATAATCAACGGACATGGATTATTAGAAATGTGGCAAACGTTCATGACCGGGAACTACTATTACTGTTTTCAATGTCAATCACAGTGTCCTGCCACAAAACTGCCAAGATGAAACTCTAACGTAGCAAAGGCATTCTCGATATATACAACGTTGGGGTGAAAGGAATTTTTATGTCAGCGATATTTCCGAAACCCATTACAAACTTGCCCCAGGCCGATATACCCATCGAAGGCATTAGGGCCTTTCTTTCTCAATCTGATACGCATCAGATACTTTTTATGGAATTTAGCAAAGATGTCGAATTGCCGGAGCATTCTCATGCGGATCAGGTTGGCATCGTCTTAGAAGGCAGGATAGATCTTACAATTGATGGGAAGCAGCAAACCTATTCAAAAGGAGATCGGTATTACATAGCAGAAGGTGCCTTGCATTCTGCAAAAATCTATGCCGGATATGCCGATATTACCTTTTTTGAAGAACCCGATCGCTATTCACGCAAATAAAGGATTTTATTTTGTGATCAGCAAAGGCATTCGAAATATCTTTGCCGAGGTTCCTGAAACCTATGAGTTGGTTAATCATATTCTAACATTTGGTCTGGATATTTTATGGCGTAAACAAGCTGCCAGAATTGCCATGAAAGCCGGCGGAATTCTGTATATGGATGTGTGCACCGGTACAGGTGAAATGGCTTCATATCTTTGCCGGCATGCAAAAAACGGGACGCAAGTCTTCGCCACCGATTTTTCTCTACCGATGCTTAAAAAGGCCACCCAAAAGCCTGAAGGAAATTGGATTCAGTTTCTCCTTTCCGATGTTGGAAATCTTCCTTTTGCGGATGACACCTTTGACCTCATCACCATCTCATTTGCGACACGTAATATCAATTTTAGCCGGGAAACCCTGATTCGAACTTTTAAGGAGTTTCATCGGGTCTTAAGAACGGATGGCCGTTTCGTAAATTTGGAAACCAGTCAGCCCTCAAATCTTTTTTTCAGAAGGGCCTTTCATAGATATGTAAAATTGTTTGTCAAGCCAGTCGGAAATCTATTTTCCGGTTCAAGTGCGGGGTATGCGTATTTGGCAAATACAATTCCTCGATTTTATCACACAGAGGCCTTAACCAATATCATGCGTCAGGCAGGATATAGAGATATCAGATCCAAAAAGTTAATGTTCGGAGTGGCAACGATTCATCAGGGAACCAAGCTGTAATTGATTAAAAAGGGGAGCCTTTTAGCAGATTCAAATTTTTAATGGAACGTCTTTCCGCCACAGACATTAACCGCTTGCCCGGTGACCCCTGAGGCATCATCCGTGGCTAAATAGACGGCCATGGAAGCGATTTCCTCGGGGTCTAAAACACGCTGCTGGAGATTGCGGCCCTCAACCAGTTCCATCACCTCCTGCTTCGTTAGACTTCTGCTTTTCATCATCTGTGCGATATATCCCTGAGGTCCGTAAAGCATGTCGGTTTTGACAAAATAGGGGCAGATGGCATTCACCGTGATGCCGGGATAACCGGTCAGGGCCAGTTCACTGGCAAGGGATTTGGTCAGGCCCAGCAGGCCGTGCTTGGAAGTACTATAGGCGGTATTGAAAGGAACCGGATCTTTGGCGGCGGTCGAAGCCATCATGATGATGCGCCCTTTTTTGTTTTGTTGGATCAGGGGCAAAAGTGCCTTTGTGCACAGGTAAACTCCGTAAAGGTTTACCCGAATTACCTCAAACCAGGTCTCATCATCATAGGCCAGGAAGTTTGATCGTTTTGATATGCCGGCATTGTTGACTAAAATATCCAGCCGGCCGAATTCTTGCCGCACAACCTCAGCCAGGTTTTCAGTATCTACACTTTGGATCACATTGCAGGGAACCGGCAATGCTCGTTGACCCATATTCCGCACTTCTTGGGCAACCTTTTCCAATTGATCCTGGGAACGGGCCGCGAGCACCACGTCTGCGCCTTCGGCGGCAAATGCCAAAGCGATACTTCGACCGATGCCCCTACCCGCACCGGTAACCACTGCAATCTTATTCTTGAGCTTCATAAATTCTCCTAATCACTGAAAATCGTCAATAAAAGACTTCAGAACTTCAATTTTGTCCTTGCCCCTAACCCTGAACGTTGAACCTTGAACCCGCGAACGGTTACTTATAATCCTTCCGCTCTGTACCGATTCGCCAGTTCAGCGTATTCTTTGTTTCCCTCCTTGACCCATAAAAGCTGCTTTTCAGTCGGCTTGCCGATGATTTTTGCCGGAACACCGTGTACCAGAGAATAATCCGGTATTTTCATTCCCTGCCCCACAAGGCTCGCGGCCGCAATAATGCAATAGTTGCCGATGGTAGCGTCGTGTAAAAGCGTGGCATTCATCCCGATCATGACATTATGGCCGATGCGGTGCAAATTCAACGCCGCCCCATGCCCGATGATTACTTCATCGCCGATAAAGACATCTCCCGACGGCCCGAACAATGTTCCTGAATGAACCACACAATTGTCTTCAACGGTGGTGTCGCGACCGATAACGATACGCCCAAAATCACCGCGAATGACAGCCCCCGGCCAGACATTGGATCTCTCTCCGATTTCTACATCCCCCACCACATAGGCACCTTCGCTGATAAATGCTGACTCTGCGATCTTTGGCCTTCTACCATTAAACTCTCTGATCATCTCTTTCGCCTCTTTCATCAATTTCTATAGAACAGACTGTAAGCCGGTATCACCAATCCTCGATAAAAACGAGCAATATTTTCCACAGAAAGAACTTATAAGGATCTGTGACATTGGCCACTAATCCGATATAAAATTGTAACGCTTGGTCTATTCGCAAATAAAACAGCCCGCCTTCCGTTCATGATGTCACTATTTATGGCTATAAATCATTCTTTATCATGAAAAATAGGCACAATTTTAGACACAATTTGACAAATATCATTCTGATGGAACTTGTCTAACATGATTTGTAAGCGAAGTTCAGCAGGAAATGGGATCGGCCGCAAATCATAAGAAGGAAAGGAATAGGGAAGGGCATAAATTATTTTCCATAACCAGCTTATAATTTCCAAGTCTTTTTGGAAAAGCGGAAAATGAGATTGGATGATTTTAGGTGGGAAATCATATTGTGCTGTTTTGATATTCAAGAATTCTCATAAATATCTATATAATCAATATATTAGGCATGAGATGACTCTTGACAGCACGGAGGAGCTGGTACAGGGTGGTAGATTATTCATAGAAGCGTTGTTTACGATATTCATTAGTAAGCCTGAATATCAGGGTTATATGCTAACATGACATGAGTTTCACTCCTTTACGCCTAATTGCCAATAACTTCCCTGATCCTGCCGCTTTGATAACACCAAAAATCATCCGGAATTTTGTGTTATAGCGTTCGGTGACCGATTTAATCAGAAATCAATATCATGTGCTAGAGAGTTGGATAGAAAGGGGTAATTACAATCGTTTCAGAATAATCACGTATCTACTGGTTACGCCGACTATTTTTTTCTTTTGCATGGCGGATACGACATTCGCCTTAAAACGCTCTGAGGAGAGAGGTGCCTGAAAGATATGGGTTTCCTGCCAGCCATTTTGACTCAGAATCCGAAGGTAATCATTGATTAAAATCGAATTTATCCGGATTTCATTTTTGGCAGATGTGTTTTGAAAATCGCGCCAGTCGGCATTGATAAATGCCATCCGGGTGTTCTTTTTGGCGTTCAGGTGTACCAGAGAAAAAAAAACTTTCCAGAAATTTCAGATATTTTTCTTTTGAAAGGCCGGATATGCCATCGGGATCGTAATTATCCGCTTGCTTTTTAAAATAAGGCGGGTCAAAAATAATTAGATCCGGTTTGGTTTTACCTTTTACGGGCCATACCAAATTGTTGATATCCC
>CAZHAH010000041.1:0-36677 GCA_964530095.1 uncultured Desulfobacteraceae bacterium
CATGTGCTGCAGGCGCCCATGTCGTCCCAGCGGATCAAACCCAACGTGGCGGCGGACATGCAAAAGAAAAGAATACTCGGTGTCACCAGCCGTTATGTGATTGTTGCAAAAAAAAAGTAGAAGGGAGCCGAAATGAAGCTTTGAATGATGAATCTTTTGAACGTTCCAGATGGAAGGCAATCAATATTGTAACGTAAGACGTCAACTAGGTCATTTCACTAATAGATCACCGGAGATAAAGATATGATTGTGTGTGGTATAGAGATGGCAGCATCTGAATCTCGCTTTGTTCTGCTCAGCGGAAACAAATCCGACTTTTGCCACTTTGATATTAAGCCACGAAAGCTAAAGATTGCAGATGATGAAACTGCAGAAGAGGTTCAAGCGTTCAGAGATTCTTTGTTCGCCTTTCTCCGTGAAAACAACGTGGATTTAGTTGCTATCAAAAAGCGAGGCAAAAAGGGGGAATACGCCGGGGGGCCTGTTGGATTCAAACTCGAAGCAATCACACAACTCTATGAAGGGTGCCCGGTGGGTTTTATTGCACCACGGACCATTACGGTCAACATCAATAAGCACGCTCCAAAGATTCCTGATACTTTGCTCAAATATCAATACGCAGCATTTCAAACCGCATTTACAGCTCTAACATGACGGCGTTCTTTTTTACCTGTGCGATTTTGATTTAACAGTGATACAATGAACGCTCAAAAGCAGGTCTTAAATAATGTTACCTTCGTTGCTTTTGACATCGAAACCACGGGACTGTCGCCAGTTGTTGACCGAATTGTTGAAATCGGTGCAGTTCAATTTCGTAACGGTAAAGTCTTTGATACCTTTCAGGAGCTCGTAGATCCTGAAATTCCCATTTCGCCTGGTGCCACGGCCGTCAACGGCATTTCGGATAAGATGGTAGCGGGAAAGCCAACGATCGATGAAGTGCTCCCCCGGTTTCTTTCTTTTATAGATGAAACTATACCGGTGGCCCACAACGCCCCATTTGATGTCGGATTCCTGTCCTATGATATTTCCCGGTTGAATCTGACCGCCACAGAAAAACCAATTTTGGATACGTGTGCTATACCCAAAAGGATCTTTCCTTCCCTTTATAGTTACAGTCTTGAAAACCTTGCCGTCGATTTACGCATTCGATCGAAAGAATTCCACCGCGCTCTGGCAGACGCGAAAGTATGCATGGAGATATTGATAAAGTGTTTGACCGAATTGGGAGGCCCTGACCGGCTGACTATGACCGATGTGCTGGCTGTAAACGGCCCGGCGCTACTCTTGAGTACTGGTGAAGTCACGTTTGAAGGTCCTTTTAAAGCGTTACAGGAGGCTTTGGATTCGGGCAATTCCATCGAAATCGTTTACCAGGATGCCAGAGGAGCTGTTACAAATCGCCAGATCACGCCTCTTTCAGTCGGGCTTGTTCGCGGAATCACCATGATCGAGGCATTTTGTAGTCTGCGCCGGGACAAACGTAATTTCAGACTGGATCGAATCTTAGAAATTAAATGATCAATAAATAGTTTGAAACTTATCCCCTAACTGGAGGACGAAATATGAAAATCGATCCTTACACCAAAATCGTTCTGACGGTGATTGCGATATGTTTGGTGGTCATCGCTTTCAGATCAACACCCAAGCTGCATGCCGGAAATAAAAGGACTAAAGGTAGGTTCTTACATGCTTGATATGTGTGTTTATAATTCTACAGATTTTCTGAACCGTCTCCTCTCCGTTGTATTTCGCAATTATGGAGTCTGCCATTTCTGCCGTTTTTTTTTCAAGTGCTTCAGCCACCTCCCTTAAAAGCTTTTTGAGATATGTAAATTTTAGGTCGAGTTGTTCCGCCATCTGTTGCCAGTGGCGTTCCATAATCCAATCAAATCGGTTTTCTTTTCCAATTCTCATAGCCATTTTTTCTGAAACTTCCGGGTATGCTCTTGTCGAAATTAAGTCATAAAATGGTGCCAGACGAATATTTCCATCTATTTCCCGGATCAATGACAAATTCTTGCCGTGAGCATCGGCATTGCCAATAAAATAATTAAAGATAACCCATTTAAGTAGGGCCTGTTTGTCCAAGATTGGCTGCGAGCTGTAATTGTCGAGGACCTGGCAACATTCTGATAGACCTGGACCGCCTTCGTTTTCATATTTTTGGTCAGGCATACAACCTAGTACTTGGCATAGATCTTCTTGGTGTAGGCGCTCAATCATTCCGTCTTTCACTTTTATTCTGTCATAGCGCTCTACGATGTATGCGATATACCTTTTACCTTTCCAGATGTATGATTTGGGTACGGGCAATTGAATGAGATCAGCGAGCATCATACAAAAATGTTCATTTTGAACCACATCTCCAAAATATGGTGATTGAGGTTTCAGGATATGGGAACTAGGAGCAATCCCTGAAGTTAGATAGAACTTCCCGTTATCAAAATATACAGGAATTTTATTCTGCGCCCCCGCCAAGGAAAGCCGTAATTCATCCTTTAGAATTAGTACCGGTCTTATTGCATTTTCCGAGATAATATCTTCTAATTCCTGCTCAGGTAAAACTGTGTAGTCACTTTCTGTCCTGAGAACCATGTACTCTGGAATAATGGAGACGGCGCCGGCGCATTCTCCTCCGATTGCTTCAAGCAATTTATAATCGTTGTGTTCCGATATTTGCTTTATTTTGGCGATCAACGACCTAACTTCACCTTCCGGTAAAAGATTGCTGAAAAAGGGCCTGGCCCTATCATTTAAATAAGGCGCTTTCCTCATTGGTAATGACAATGATAGGGGTATTGCTTCTGGGTCTTCTAAATAACCAGGGTCATATTGAAAGGAAAAGCGGCTGGTGTCACTGAGCCATAGATAGCCGGCGAGTGAATTGTGTAAATATACACTCATTCTTTCCGCTCCCATTATCACCTTCTTCGGATGCCGAAAGTGAAGCCGAAGCGTTTTAGAACTTTAAGTGCTTTATCAAAATGCATCGTCGGCTTACCGTTTTCAAGCTCGGAAATAAATCGGGTTCCAACATTACACAACCCGGCGGCATCGCTTTGCGTCAAATTCATTTGTTTGCGTTTTGTGCGCAGTATCGCTCCGATGGCTTTTAGGTCGGCAATCTCAACCCAATTTCTACGGTTGTTTTGATTTGTATGTGTCATTTTCTTTTTTACCCGAACGGGAAAAAGATTTATAAATAATTCGAAATCAACCCAATTATTCCCTTTCGGGAATAATAATTATCAATTCTCAAATCTGCAATATATTATTACTGATCAGGAAAAGAAATTTATAGTAAACACCAAAAACAAAACATATTACCGATCGGTAATATATTTCATCTCGTTAATAAAATCAAGAAATTAAGGACAGATAAGTGGGTTTGGAAATCAGGTTCATGCACCAAAGAAAATTTAGGTAAAAAATAGGGATGTTCATTACATATTCAAATTTAAATTTTTGAATATATCTATCACACAGTGTCTCATATGACGAAAAAAAAGGTTACAGTCCCAAAACTATAACCCTTTGAATTCATTGGTACGCCCGGCAGGATTCGAACCTGCGGCCTACGGATTCGAAGTCCGGCGCTCTATCCAGCTGAGCTACGGGCGCAGAAAAAAATGGGGTGAGTGACGGGGATTGAACCCGCGACAACCGGGGCCACAACCCGGTGCTCTACCGACTGAGCTACACCCACCGTAAAGGCATTTTCGATCTATTCTAACGGATGCGTGGCACAGATTTTGGGCCGCGGATTGGAGTGTTGTTTGTTTATCCGTCGTCCTTTATCTGATAACCTGTGGCGATGCGAAACTAACACTTCGCTGAATTCATTTCAAGTAGTTTTATTCCAAATCGGCATCGGCATTTCCTACCCGAAACTTGGTATTGACCCCCCCAGTCAACTTTAATAAGCTGGCGCGTGGTTGTGAACCAGAAGGGAAAGTTTAATATGACCAATTTTCATATGTTTGTTATTCGAGCCATTCTGGGCCTTGTATTTGCCGTTGTTTTAACACGCTTTTTCTATCCCCATGCAAAACTAATCCACATTATCGGATTGACCGTCATTTTGGTGGGACTGGCCTATTTTTCGGAATATTTACGCCAGCGCAAATCGAAATGATTTATCATCGCTGAACGCACAGAGTTTTTGATATTTTGCGGTGAATCAAAAATTAGGAGCAACATCTGTGAAACAAATTATTCTCGGTACGGCCGGTCATATCGACCATGGTAAAACCGCCCTTATTAAAGCAATTTCAGGTGTCGAGACCGATCGATTGAAAGAAGAAAAGGAACGCGGGATCACTATTGAACTCGGTTTTGCATCACTGGTTTTACCCAGCGGCCAACACCTCGGCATTGTCGATGTACCCGGACACGAAAAATTCATCAAAAACATGGTGGCCGGTGCCACCGGGATCGATATCGTCGCCATGGTGATCGCCGCCGATGAAGGCGTCATGCCCCAGACCAAAGAGCACATGGAGATTTGTACCCTTTTGGGTGTTAGGCACGGGTTGGTCGTTCTATCCAAAGTCGATCTTGTGGATCAGGAATGGCTTGAACTGGTAACCGAGGATATCAGAGATTTTACAGCAGGAACATTTTTAGAAGACAGGCCTGTTGTGCCCGTTTCTTCTCTCAGCGGACAAGGAATTCCAGAATTGCTAAAGGCCCTCGATGATTTGAGCACCGAAATTCCCAGCCGCCCATCGGCGGGTATTTTTCGGCTCCCAGTCGACCGTGTTTTTACGATGAAAGGCTTCGGGACGGTGATCACCGGCACGCTGATTTCCGGCCTCACCCGCGTTGGCGACATCGTGATGCTATATCCGTCTATGGTTTCTTCCAAAGTCAGAGGGCTTCAAGTTCACAATTGTAATGTCGCCCAAGCCCAGGCCGGCATGCGGACGGCAATCAATTTTCAGGGTCTTGAAAAAATCGCGGTAAATCGCGGAGATGTCATTGCAGGCCGGGATGCTCTGAAACCGAGCTATATGGTAGATGTCTCGATTCATTGTCTGAAAAGCAATCCCAAACCGATCAAAAATCGGACCCTTGTCCGTTTTCACACCAGCACTAGTGAAATCCTGGGGCACCTGATTTTACTTGATCGTGAGGAGATGTCGCCCGACCAGACTACGGTGGCCCAAATACGACTTAATGCGCCCATTGCGGTGGTGAGGGATGATCGCTTTGTGATTCGAAGCTACTCTCCGGTCAGAACCATCGGGGGAGGACAGATTCTAAACCCGATTCCCCGCAAACATAAGCGCTTTATCCTCAAGGTCGTGGAGGGATTGACCGCACTTTCTAATAGTTCGCCCCCCGATGTCATTGCTCATCACGCCCAGGAATCGGGATACCGGGGCGTTTCCTTTTCCGATTTAACGATTATGACCAATCTCTCTGAAAAGGAGTTACAGAAGGTGATTCAGGAACTTCTTTCGACTCGCATCCTAATCCAGTCGGATAAGGAAAATAAAACTTATATTCATGCACGCACACTTGAGAACCTAAAAAAGGATGTCGCCGGGAGCTTGGAAAATTATCATTATGCCAACCCCCTTAAAGGAGGGATGCCCAAAGAAGAACTCAAATCAAAATTCCCACCCACTCTCGGCGTTAAGCTATATCATCTGATCCTCAACCATCTGAGCAAAAGCCAGGTAATCACAATCGAAGAGGATACGCTTCGGCTGTCCACCCACAAAATCGCGCTTAAAGACGATCAGGCCGATCTTCGCCAAAAGATTTTAAGCGTTTATCGCAACGGTGGCCTTCAACCGCCCTATTTTAAAGAAATCCGCCGGGATCTCGGTATCGACCCGGAACCGGCCAAAGATGTTCTGATGCTGCTTGTCGATGAAAGACAGCTCGTGAAAGTCAAGGAAGATCTTTACTTTTCGGCCCAAACCATTGCAGAATTGAAACAACAGCTAACCGATTTTCTCATACGCAATACCGAAATCACAACACCACAGTTTAAAGAGATGACCGGTGCTTCGCGAAAGTTTGTCATTCCCCTAATCGAATATTTTGATGCCACCAATGTCACCATCCGAATCGGCGATATCCGCAAACTCAGGGGCCGGTGATGTGGTGGGTTATGCTGTCATGTAGCAACATCCCTTTAAAAGTGAGCGCCCATCGCGTGGAATCATCCACAAAATATCCTTCTTCCTTCAGGGGTCGAATGATATTCTTCAAGTTTGCGAACTGATCCTCGCCGAATTCAAGCCTTAACTCATTCAAATCAATCCCCGCGGTCTTTCTTAACCCCAGATAGATTGTTTCGATTAAGCGCTGTTCATGGGTCAGGATTTCTTGTCCTTCAAGGGGGAGAATACCGCTCTCGACGACGGCGATGTAGCGTTTCGTATCAGAATAATTCCAGGACCGTTTATTCCCCACAAAGGAGTGCGCTGAAGGCCCGAATCCGATATAGGGTATATGTGACCAGTATTTCTGATTATGTTTGGACCGTGTTCCACGCGACCGGGCAAAGCTGGAAATTTCGTAATGGATATAACCCTGTCCGCTTAAATACGAAACGGTCGTTTCAATCATTTCGGCAACAAATCGGTCCGACAGGGGGGCAAAACGCTTTGCCTCAAGATTTGCATATATCGCCGTCCCCGGTTCATAAGTCAGCGTATAAGCCGAGAGATGTTCGGGCCCTAATGCGATGGCCGCTTCCAAATCCTGGAGCCATGAAGTCCGGGTCTGGCCCGGGATTGCATAGATGAGATCAATGCCGATATTATTAAAGCCGGCGCTACGGGCCAATTTAAACGCTTTAAGCGCCTCTTGAGCAGTATGGATCCGGCCTAAAAACTTTAGATTTTTATCCTGAAACGATTGTACGCCGATATTGATGCGATTGACTCCGATGTTTCGATAATCTTTTAATTCTGCAGCCGTTACGGTGCCCGGATTCACCTCTATGGTGATCTCGGCCGCCGGCATGATGGAAAACAACCGCTGAGCCGTATCTATAATTTCGTCGATCCGAGCCGCTTTGAGAAGCGAAGGGGTTCCGCCCCCGATGTACACTGTATCAAACCGCGAGAATTCGGCGAGGCCAAGCGTCATCTCCTGTTTCAACGCTGGGACAAATCGTTGGATTAAATCGAGGGCTGTGATGGAATAGAAATCGCAGTAGGGGCATTTCCGTTTACAAAAGGGGATGTGGACATAAATTCCCGCCGGCTCATGCGGTTCTGGCGATTTTGAACGATCCATTTTTTTGTGATGTGCGCGCGTTGCGGTTCAAAGGCTTAAACCGGATAATTTGGCAATTTCCTGCATGATGCGATGGACAAACGCATCGGCCGCGACCGAGGTGTCTTTATAGATCGGTGTACCAAAACTGATCTGCACCCGAGCCCTGATTCCACCTTTTGAATATCTGATCCCAACCGGAATAAACGGCAGCACCAGTCGGGATGAAACCATTCTGATCAACCCCACATGCCCCGGTCCCACGTGCCCGTTATGATAAGTTCCTTCCGGGAATATTACGACCCCTTCTCCATTTTTTAAAACCGCAATCATTTGCTTCAGCGACCGGCGGCTTTCAATAGGTCGTTTGCGATTCAGAGGAATCCCACCCAAGGAAGAAATCAGCCATCTATTAACCGGATTTAAGAAAAGCTCATATTTGGCAACATAATAGAGGGTGCTGGGGGTGGCCAAGCCGAGCAAAGGAATATCTTCCCAGCGCTGATGTTTGGGTAAGAGAATAAACGCTTTGTCTTGCGGTAAATTCTGCCTCCCCCGGGTCTGAAGGCGGAAAAGGGGATATAAGCAAAACCGGACGGCGATTCTCGCAAAAACAAGCAGGTAAGGGTTGCTGCGTTCCATTACCGCCGGGAGGTTCGCGTCTTAAAGCGCTGGGCCAGTTTGACGCCTAATTGGAGCGCCTTTTGATTTATCTTAATAAAATCAGGCGGGATTCGGCTTTTTAATACTTTCATTATCGAGTCGGCAGCGACCAGATCGGTAAGCTCGACCACCGCTCCCAACATACATACGTTGAACACGATGGGCCGGCCGATCTCGTCCATGACGCTGCGGAAAAAGGGTAACTCTCGCTGCCGTGCATCCACCTTTTGTGCGATTTTGACAAAACGACTATCGGTGATGAGGAGCCCTCCGGGTCGGATAATGGAATAGTATTTATCGTACGCCGCCTGGGTCAGGCAAATGAGGATATTGGGCTGGATTACCTTGGGATAATGAATTTCGGAGTCGGAAATGATGACATCGCTGCGCGTAGCCCCGCCCCGGGCCTCGGGACCGTATGTTTGTGATTGAACGGCATTCAAATTTTCAAACAGAACAGCAGCTTCGGCCAACATGATGGATGCGGTAATGACACCCTGCCCGCCAGATCCGGAAAATACCATGCGGCACCTTTCCATTACGCTCTCCCTTTCATTGCTCGTTGAATAACCTTTTCATATTCATTGCAATACTCGGGCATTTCCTTTTGGGTAAAGATACCGCGTTCGATGAGATCGGGATTTTTGGCTTTGGCTTTGGAACCGATCGGGGTGGTCTGACGTTTGTAAAAATCCATCATTTCTACGGCATCGCCCAAACGGTTTTTTCTCCCAAAATAAGTCGGGCACTGGGATAGAACTTCAACTACGGAAAAACCTTCGTGCAGGATGGCCTCTTTTATTATATCGGTCATCTGTTTCACATGATAGGTTGTCGTGCGCGCCACAAAAGACGCCCCTGCCGACTTGGAAAGTGAGACTGGATCAAAATCGTGATCGATGTTCGCGTAGGGCGCCGTCGTGGCCATGGTTCCATATCCCGACAACGGTGAAAACTGTCCGCCGGTCATGCCGTAGATGCGGTTATTCATGATGATGGCCGTGATGTCGATATTCCTGCGTGCGGCATGAATAAAATGATTCCCGCCAATCGCCAGGGCATCGCCATCGCCCATGGGTACAATAATATTCAATTCAGGACGTCCCATTTTAACGCCGGTGGCAAAGGCCAGGGCGCGCCCGTGGATGGTATGCAGGGTGTGAAAGTCCACGTAACCCGAAATCCTCGACGAACAACCGATCCCCGACACCATGACAATTTCATTTTTGCTAAGACCCAGTTTTTCGATCGCACGGATGAGGCTGTTGAGAACGATCCCGTGACCGCATCCCGAGCACCACATGTGCGGAAAAAATCGTTCCCGGAGGTACCCACTGACCGCCATCGCTTAAACCCCCTTTCCTTGAATCAGTCGCATAATATTGCGAATATCATCCGGGGTTATAAAAACCCCGTCAATACGGTTGGCCAAAAACACCTTCTCGGGATGATCGACGGCCGTCTTGACGGCATGCACGATTTGCCCCATATTTAATTCCACCACCACAATATAATTGGCATTGGCGCATTCCTCCCTCACCATCTCACTTGGAAAAGGCCAGAGCGTCTGAAGTTCCAGGAGTCCGATTTTCTCATTTCGGTTTCGGAGGTATTCGGCCACATGCAGGGCCGATCGGGCCGGAGAACCGTAGGCGATAAGCACACATTCGGCATCTTCCATAAAATGCTTCTTATAGCGTGTGATCTCATTACGATTATTTTCGATCTTGTCAATCAGGTGGCGGGTAAGCCCCTTGACAATGTCGGGATTGCTTGAGGGAAAACCCCACATATCGTGAAAAAGTCCGGTTACGTTGTAACGGTGTACGCCTCCGAAATCCGACATGGGCAGACGCCCATCTTCACGCGGCAGATACGGGTGATAATCCACCCCCTCCTTGACCGAGGTCCGCAGTCGTTTGACCAGCGGAATCTCACCTTCCGCCGGAACAATCAAACGTTCGCGCATGTGCCCGACGACTTCATCAAAGAGAAGAATCACCGGTGTACGGTAGGTCTCGGAAAGATTGAAGGCATCTACAGTCATATTGAACACATCCTGGTGATTCGAAGCTGTCAATGCGATAATGGCATGGTCGCCATGGGTACCCCATCTTGCCTGGTTTACATCACCCTGGCTCACACTGGTGGGCAGACCGGTGGACGGCCCGCCGCGTTGGACGTTCACAATCACACACGGGATTTCAGTCATGACCGCATATCCTAAGGCTTCCTGCATAAGCGAAAACCCGGGTCCGCTGGTGGCGGTCATGACTTTGTTGCCTGTCAGGGAGGCACCGATTATGGCGCAGATTGAGGCAATTTCATCCTCCATCTGCACGAACTTGCCTCCTTTTTGGGGCAAACGGCTCGACAGCAATTCAGTGATTTCCGTGGACGGCGTAATCGGGTATCCGGCAAAAAAATCGAGACCGGCGTATAGTGCCCCTTCGACACAGGTTTCATTACCCTGCACGAATTTGATGTTATCACCCATGTCAATCCCTCTGGTTGAGCGCCTTTCTTCTAATCACACGTTACCTCAATGGCCAGATCCGGGCATCGAAGCTCACAGAGCTTGCAACAAATACAATCTTCTTTGCGTGTCACAACCGCCTTTTCCTTCTCATCAAGCTCCAAAACATTTTTGGGGCAAAAATGGACGCAGATCCCGCAGCCCTTACACCATTCGCGGTTAATAAGGTGCTGCTTTAACTTTGGTTTTCCCATGCGGAAATTCCCTTTTCTTGCCTATGATAATCCTTATTACGGCTTAAGGTCGGAATTGTTTCATTTCGCATGGTTAAAATCAAGTTTTTTGCTTATCCGCCCCGATCCAGCGGACACTGTTGGAGCGGCATTGGGGACAGATTCGCTCCGTATCCCGTCCCAAAGAGGCGGTCCAATCCATTCTGCAGCGTAAGCATGCAAATTGGGCTCTCCGGCCTTCCTCCTCGGTCTTTGGATTCCTCGGACCGGGCACACGGGATTTGGCCAGGGCTGTACGGCTCTCCTCAATCTCGACCGGGGTGACGGTCAGGCGTTTTTCTTCCGCCGCCTGCATGATGTTCTGCCACCGGACCCCTTCGGCCGCCGAGCACCATTCCAACAAGAGTCTGTCCGGGCGCACACCTGCCTTTTCGAGCCCATCCCACAGACCATCCAGACGTCGCACCGTATTGCGGTTGGCATCGATATAGTGGCAATCTGTAAAATGGCAGCCGGATACCAACACCAGAGGTGCCCCTTTCTTAAACGCATACCAGATAAATTCGGGATTCACCCGCGCCGAACACATCGTCCGAATAATACGCGCACTGGGCGGATAAACCATACGGCTGACACCGGCCGTATCGGCACCGGCATAAGAGCACCAGTTGCAGGCAAAAGTAACGACCTTCTCAAGCGGATGGGTCTCGATAATCGCATCGATCTGCGCATAAATCGCATGATCTGAAAAATGGCGCATTTCGATGGCGCCGAATTTACACTCCGCTGAACAGCTTCCGCACCCCAGACATGCCGCTCCGATGACACGCGCAACCTGCTTTTTCTCTCCGATGATGGCACCCACCGGGCAAACCTTGGTACACTGACCGCATTTATTGCAGATATCCTCATCCACGACAGCCGTAATCGCCTCCACTGCAAATTTCTTTTTGTTCAATAGGGTTGCCGCCCGGGCACTGGCAGCACCGGCCTGGGTAACGCTCTCGCGTACATCTTTGGGAGACTCTGCGGCACCGGCAATAAAGATGCCTTTGGTCGGCGTATCCACCGGACGGAGTTTGGGATGGGCTTCTTTTAAGAATCCGCTGGGAGACTTGGCCAGGCCTGCAAGCTGACGAACCGCTTCCGTATCGGTGGCCGGTGTTGCACCGACCGCCAGGACCAGCATCTCAAATTCATGATTTTCCAAACGGTTGGCGGTCGTGTTCTCGATCGTCACCCTCACATTCCCACTTGCGGGATCTTCGTAGACCTCGCCGGGAAGACCACGAATATATCGAACCCCGCTCCCCCGGGTTCGCGTTAAGAGCTCTTCAAAGCCTTTGCCAAAGGCCCGCAAGTCCATATAAAACACTGTAATTTCCGTATCCGGGTAATTGTCCTTCAAATATTGGGCGCCTTTGATGGTATTCATACAACAGATGTTGGAGCAGTATGGGTTGCCGCGGTCCGGATCATGGGTACGGGAGCCGACGCATTGCACAAATCCGATGCGTTGCGGGCGTTTTTGGTCTCCCGGCCTCCCGAAGTGCCCTTCCAATGGTCCTCCCGTGGAAATCAGGCGTTCGAATTCCATACTCGTGACCACGTTGAGGTAGCGCTGGTAGCCATACTCATCAAGGGGAGTGGGATCATAAAGATCCATTCCGGTGGCCATGATAATGGTGCCGATGTCGACGTTGCGGATTGTGTCCTGCATATCAAAATCGATGCAGCGTTTCTCACACGCTTCGATGCACTTGCCGCACGCGATAGGATTCTGTCCCAGGCATTCTTCGGCCGCCACAATGTATGCCGAAGGAACCGCCTGCGGAAAAGGGATATAGATGGCAGTGCGGCTTCCCAGACCCATCTGGAATTCATCCGGCACGACCACCGGACAGACAGCGGCACAATCGCCGCAGGTGGTGCACTCACGCTCTTGAACGTAGCGCGCTTTTTGGCGGATGCGGGCCTTAAAATTCCCCACATAACCGGAAACGTCTTCGACCTGCGCATAGGTCATCAGCTCAATCTTGGGATGTCGACCGACATCCATCATTTTGGGCCCCAGAATTCAGATGCTGCACTCGATCTCAGGATAGACCTTGTCCAGCTGGGCCATGATCCCGCCGATGGAAGGCTTCTTTTCAACCAGGTAAACTTTATGTCCAGCGTCGGCAATATCCAGGGCCGCCTGGATACCGGCGACACCACCGCCGATGACCAGCGCCGCGTTGGTAACCGAAACCACCTCTTCATCCTGGGGGTACAACCATCGGGCCCTTGCCACCGCAATTTTAACCAAATCCTTGGCCTTGTTTGTTGCCGCCTCTTGTTCAATTGTGACCCATGAGCAGTGTTCGCGTAAGTTGGCCATCTCCAGCAGATAGCGATTAAGCCCGGCCCCTTCGATACATTTCCGAAAGATCGGTTCATATGAAGCGGGCGAACAGGAGGCCACCACCACACGATTGAGGTTATATTGGTATATCGTTCTTTGAATCTCCTGTTGACCGGGGTCGGCGCAGGTATATTTGTTCCTCACCGAAACGACCACATCCGGCAGGGTTTGGGCGAATTCGGACACAGCCTCGGTGTCCACCCTTGCACCGATGTTCGATCCGCAATCACATATAAATATGCCGATCCGCAAGTTTTCTGAAATCAATTTCACCCTCCCGTTTTAATGGATATGAACATTTAATTAGAGTTCTCCCTCTCCCACATCTCATAACGCTGTCCGCGGATATAATCCTTTTCCTTCCACCTGTGCCGTTCACGCGCCGCCTGTTCGACTGCTTCACGGCACCCTTGCCGAAACTCTTCGGTTTCAAACTGTTCTTTGCGAAAAAAATCAAACGCTGTGTACTCGCGAAAAGCCCTTCGCTGCATCTCCATCGTTCCGTGACCGGTTATCATGATGACGCGTGTAAATGGTTGCCGTTTGCGAATATACGCCAACAGACGCATCCCGTCCTCATTGGTTTCATCGGTCTCCACCAGGCGAATGTCGAGCACCGCCAAATCCAAATCCTTGCTGCCGTCAATGTATGCCTGCGCCTCCTCAAGGGTGCCCGCAGCTTCCACCTGGTAGCCTTCGCGGCGCAACAAACCCCTTAAAAGTTCGCGCCAGTCGGCATAGTCTTCGACAATTAAGATCTTACCTTTCATAGGATCTCCTCAAGTTAGGCTTCTTTTTCCTCTGTCAATACCGGCAATCGGACAGTGAAGGTGGCCCCCCTTTCCGGTTTGCTCTTACACTCGATTTGGCCGCCTTGCCGTTCTATAAACGTGCGCAGCCACCACAATCCGAACCCCAGTCCGTCACTGCTTTGCTGAAACATGTCCCACAAGTGGTCCATCTGTTTTTGCGGAATTCCTTTGCCGGAGTCGCTGATTTCCACGACCACCCATATTCCGTAAGCATCCCGGGTTTTGCGGGTGGACACATCTAACCGTTTGGTTTCGGTTTCTTGCATTGCTTTGCGGGCATTGGTAAACAGCTCCAGGAAAATGTCGACCATAAGGGAGCTGCTCTTCACCAGCGGAATATCCGGATCGAAATCACGCTGCACCGTTATTGTCGGCGGCAAATCCGCGAACTCCAAGGCTTCGTTCAGCATCAGGTTTATATCGAAGCTGGCCGGAGGGCCTGAATCCTTAAAGGGGCGAAACAGAGCGTCACTCAGTTTCAATACAAAGTGCGTGTTGCGATTGATGCGGCTCAGATTCGATTCAATCCACTCACGCTCTCCATCGGGCATATCAATTTCGGCGATGGTGCGATGGATTTCACCGGCACTGGCGGGTACAATCCCCATCAGATTATTGATTCGATGAGCCAAAGCCGTAGCTGCCTGCCCCATTACGGTCCACTTTTCGGCCGCCACACGCCTTTCTTGCTCCGCTTTAAGCCGTGTGTGAATCAGCTGCAGTTCCTGATGCTGGGTGGCGTTCTGTATCGCAATCACCGCCTCCTGGGCCAGAGCCTCCAGCAGTTCCACGTCCTGTTGATCAAAACCTGCCAGCCGTGAACTTTCCAGAAGCAGAACACCCAAAAGCGCGTCATGATTTTTTTGGCTGTCCAGTAGCGGAACAGCGACGCTGGATCGCATATCTTCAAATAAGACCACATTACGCGGATCTTTGCGGACATCGGGGCATAAGTAAGATTTCCGATGCTCCGCCACCCAGCGCGCAATCCCCCTTTTGGGGATGTAGGCCAGGGCTTCGGGAGTCCATCCGGCTCCCAAATGCGATTTTAGTTCGAGCTCGCCCGTATCAGGATTAATTCGGCGTAAAGAACCGTGCTCAGCGTCTACCAATTCAACGGCTTTATCCAGAATCAATTTCAGTACCCGGTCCAATTGAAGGCTGGAGCTCAATGCCACGTCAATGGCATGCAGCGCCCTGAACTGGGCCGTCATGCGGGACAAGCGTTCGGCCTGCTCCAATACCGAAGCCGTTAAATCGGCCATCGACTGAAGCAATTTGGCGTCCGTTTCATTGAAGTGACGGTCTGCCGCACTGGCCGTCACCACCAACACCCCCCGTACAGACTGGCGCCAGCGCAAAGGCGCTGCCAGCAAGGCCGGACGCGCCTGATCCTTTTCAATTACGATGGTCTTTGATTTTATGACTTTTTCCGGCAGCACTGTTTCCCAGGGAATCTCGGTCAGATTATGGGTGGCCACCAAACGCGCACGCTTTTGGAAGGGATCATACAAGTAGAAGCCGCTCCCTGCCGGACGGAACAGATGTGATACCTGCTTGACCGCACTTTCCAAAAAGGCCGGATTAAAAATGTCACTCGCTTCTAATTTGGGTCGCATGGTTCCTTAAAAAGGGATATTATGCCAATCGCTCTGCCAAAAGGGTCATAATATCACAAATATTAATATTCATCTGCTCGGCCATGTCCGGGTCGTTTTGCGCACATTTCAGATGAATCTGGCACTTGAGACAGGCTGTCACCAAAACCTCGGCCCCGGTGGCCCGGGCCTCTTTTAAGCGTTCCAGCTGGATATTCTTACTCACCTGCCCGCACGCGGTCCAGCAGCTGGTACCACAGCAAAGGCTTGCCCGGCGAGCCCTTGGCATCTCCAACAAATCGCACCCCATCATGGCCAACACCTCCCGCGGTTCATCATAGACGTTAAGATGACGGCCCAACCGGCAGGAATCCTGATAGGTGACGGTCATGTCCGACTTGTCGATCAGGCTCCCCATTTTTGTCCGTAGCTCGGGTCGGGTTAAAAATTGCGTAAAATGCAGAACCTCCATGTCAAGCGGGCCGACATGCCGTGGATAATCGCGTTTTAAGGTTCGCGCGCACTCCGGGCAGGTGGTGAGAATCTGTTTGGCACCTGTTGCTTTGAGCTGTCTAAGGTTTTCCCGGGCCAGTCTGCTAAATGTTTGGATATCGCCCTGCCACAACTGATCGTGACCGCAGCACCGCTCGTTGCTCAGAATTTGCGGTGCCACCCCCAGCCTGTTTAATATCTTAAGCGCCGCCTTGGCAATCTTTACCCCTTCAAAACCGAGCTTATGGAACATGACATCATAGTAAGGCAAACATCCCACAAAGAACACGATTTCCGAATCCGCGGCAATTTTCAGATCATCATCGAGCCACCCGATCCGGCGTTGGGATAGGGTTGGATTCGTCATTATCCGTCCCCAAATGCGGATCGCATCCCCGTGACTACACTCCCCCTCACGTCCATCCCTGCGGGCCAGCGCTCGCAGCCTGCATACAAACTCGGAAAAATGGACATCTGCCCCACAGAGTTCACGGCACCGTTTGCAGGTCAGACAGGACCAAAACAGGTGATCGCTTTGAACCCCCTCGATATCCCCGGCGATGGCCTTTTCCGCAAGCAGGCGCGGGCTGGAATAATTGCGCTTTTCCCACCGTGTTATCGGGCATACCGCACTGCACTTGCCGCACTCCAGGCAATAGCCAACACGGTTGTCGCGGATGATGTCCCGCAGGGTATCCCTCATGACGCCATATCTCTCTTCAATACCGTCACAAAATCCGTCACCGTTTTTACAAACCCCGCGCCGTCGCCTGCTGTAATCCAATTCAGTTTCAATTGCGTCTCATGATAGCCTAGCAGACAAAGCAAAGCTTTGGTCTCTGTATAGATCTCTTCAGCACAACGGTACCCCGCTTCATAATAGCAGTCATCGGGCTCGCAACCGATCAGCATTACGCCGGCGGCCCCCTTTTCCAGGGCTTTCAAAATATTCCCCGTTCGAAGTCTCCCCAGACACATCACTTTGATCGGCCGCACAGCCGCAGGATACGCGAGGTGATCCCGGCCGGCGGTTTCCAATCCGCCCAGGGCACTCCAATTGCAGATAAATATGATCACCTTGCGATTTCTCATTGTGGCGGCTTTCTCATGTTAATATGGCATCCAGGATCGCTTCCATTTGAGTATCGGTTATATCCCCGGCATTTATCGCATCCGATGGACAATGGGCGGAACAGATGCCGCATCCGACACACAGGGCCGGATCGATCCAAGCGCTTCGCCATCCCGCCTCCTCCCGCATTCGGGAAGCTTGATAGGGGCAGTATTCACAACAGGTTTGACAGGCCCGGCAGCGCGCCGGATCTACCACGGCGGCAACGGCCGCCGACCCTGTCCGGCCCAACCAGGCGCCCACCTGCATCCCGACCGCCATCCCGGCGACTTCGGGGTTTAGGCTTGTATCGCATATAAAAATACCTTGAGCAGGATGCGTCCCTCGTTTTGAAACCGATCTGGAATCAAAATGAAAGCCTTCTTGTCCCAAAACCGCCCCAAGCCGCATCGCCTCGTCTTTATCTTCGGGGGCCAGTACGATACCCGTCCCCGGCCGGAAACGACCGCTCGATTTGGCACCCAAGTGACCGATTGTCCCCTGACTCTGTTGCGGCGGTTGCGTTAAGTGTTGGTTGGCGATTCCCATATGATCGAGTACAATTTGGCAGAATCGTGCCGCGGGATGACGGCCGAGGATCAATGCCTTGCGCTCCCTTGCGCCGATCTCACCGAGTTCGGGTCTGGGTACCCGAATCTTTGCCGCCGCCGCCGCAATAAGCGCCGTTGCCTTTTGGGTTGACGCTAAAGGGTCCTTCGCGTGCGCCCAGGCACACTGTTCTCGAATGTTTACGAGTTCAATGTTCGCCATCCCCATTTCGAGAATCGGCACCGAATGCGCTTCCGCTTCACTTTTGGCGTTTGGGCGTTTAAACAGGCCCAAATTGCCTTTGCAACGAACCCTTTGATACGTGCAACTGTCACATACTTGGTTAACGTTACAGCAAGCGCAGGCGGCCAGCACCAGCCGGTTCAGACCGAGACTTTTGACGTCGGCCGATATTGTCGCCACCATTTCCGGATTGCAGGCAAAAGACACTTTGCGCGCATGATACACGTGGGGCCAGGCGGACGTCTGATGACACACCTCGTTTATATCGACCACCCGAGCGATACGATCGCCGCAGGCACAAATATAGATACCGATGCGCGGGGAGTCATCGGACACCTTCGCATATGATGGCACACCCGCCGGAACCCTAGACCGATCCATCGTCTGCAGCGCCTTGGCCGCCGCCCACAAACCCACCTGCGGATTTTCCGGCCGGGCATGGTAAACAAAAGGCATTTTCGCAAACGGCGCCCAAGCTGCCTGATCAGGGTTGTCGGCATAGATAATTGCCGCAATATCCAGATCGGAGAAGTTTTCCAATTGCGCCTGCTCAATCGCCTCCGCTTTACAGACATTTACGCACGCCATGCACTCGCTGCACGGGCCGCAAACCAGGCAGCGTTGCGCTTCCGCTACCGCCTGGCGGGGGGAAAATCCCCGTTCCACCTCCCCAAAGCCCTGTAAGCGTTCTTCCAGGTCCAATACCGGAATCGGGACGGGCGGCTTTGAGCCGAGTTCATCAGGTGTCATCTCACGCTTTGAGACCGGTCTCGGTCTGACATCGCCTTGGGATTTGACCGGCGCCGCCACGCTCAGAAAGACATCAATCTCGTCGGCGGCCTCTTTTCCCATGCGGATGGCTTCGATCACGGCCCTTTTATCGCGCGTCACCACGTCCCCCACGGCAAAAACACCTGTCCTGGCCGTCATGTAATTTTTTTTTGCGACCTTGATTCGTTGATCGGGTGTCCATTGAATTTCCGAATCCTGGTCGATAATCCCCAAATCCGACCTCTGACCGATGGCCACGACCACCAGATCCGAATCGACCCCAAATTCGCTTGCGGGAATTGGCAGCGGTCGCCGGCGCCCACCGCCATTCGGCGCCCCCAACCGCATGCGGATACATTCCATGCCCGTCACACCGTTCCCAGGATCACCCAGGATGCGAACCGGCGCCGTCAGATATTCGATGGTCACCTTTTCTTGACAGGCATATTCAACCTCCTCGGGCAGGGCCGGCATCTCTGCCTGCGTCCGCCGATAGAAAACCCGCACCGATCCGATCCCCAACCGTTTCAAGGAACGCGAAACATCTATGGCCGTATTGCCGCCACCGATAACGGACACGCGTGTTTCGGCCCCCCGCCGGAGTAAGCGCTTGAGCTCTGATTCCGACTCCGGATCATCCCGTTGCCGGGACAGATTGATCAATTTGAGAAGTTCGATACCTTGCGCCACGCCTGGTAAATCCTCGCCCGGAATCTGCAATGACAAGCCTTTGTGTGCCCCGATTGCCAGGCAGACCGCCTCGTATCCTTTTTTGAAGAGATCATCGAGCGTGAAATCCCCCTCCGGTCCGATGGTGGTATCCAGCCGGACTTCAACACCGCGATCCAGGCTGTGGCGGTATTCCGCCGCAATCACCTCTTTGGGCAGGCGATATTCCGGAATTCCGACCGCCATCATTCCGCCCACGACCGGCAATTTGTCAAAAACGGTTACCCGATACCCCCGGTCGATCAGCCCATCAGCTACGGTCATACCCCCGGGACCCGCCCCCACAATCGCCACTCGCCGGGCGCTGCCGGCAATTGTCGGTTTCGGATCACAAACGGTTTGTGAAACTTTAGGCTGCCCATCCTCCCAGTTGGACACAAATCGTTTTAAAAGACGGATCGAGACGGGTGTATCCACCTCATTCCGCCGGCAGTTGATTTCACAAGGATGGGTGCAGATCCGGCCGCAAATTCCGGGAAACGGGATGGCTTTTCGAATGAGATCGAACGCTTCCCGAAAACGTTCTTGGGCAATTAGCGCCACATACCCCTGAACCTGTATCCCTCCGGGGCAGGCATGCGAACAGGGCGGCACGCCCGATTTGTCTACGGCCGCACAAGAGGGTTGAGCCCCGTCTTTGAGGTGAATGGCTTTGCGTTCGGTTCCCGGTATCATCACCGGGCAGGTATCGATGCAATCACCGCAGCCAGTGCATCGATCTAATGCGACAAAACGCGGGGAATTGCACAATTCCACTCGCAGCCCATCGGCGCTCGGATCGATTCGATTGACGTGTGAATGCATCCATATTGTCACGTTGGGATATTTGGCGATATCCAAAAACCGGAGATCGTTTACATGCTGCGGTTTTGTGTTCGAGGTTGCGGGCATCGGAAAGGGCGCTGATGTCACCCAATGCACACGATGCCCCAAATCAGCCAAACCACATACCGCCTGCAGCCCGGCAGCACTAGCACCGATTACCAGTACGGCGTTACCCACAATCGTTATGCTCCCTTCAACCCTTTCTCGTAGCCGATATCGAAACCCTTTAGGTTTATATCCACGGTTTTGTGCGGTACCGAATCGTTTAAAGACTGTCGCAGGGAAGCCCGGCTGACAATCCCGCTAACCCCCGCCCAGAAGCCCAGCATCACCGAATTGGCGGCCCGATTGTTGCCCAGATCTTCTGCAATCCGGGTCGCCGCAAGTCTGAGTGTGGTAATGTCCTGCCGGTGATTGTCAGGCAATGTGATCAAACTGTTGTCGATCAGTAACAGGCTCCCGGCACCCATCGCAGGAATGTATTTTTCATATGCGCCTTGAGACATGATGATGCCGTGGGTGGGTTTAATCAAATGCGGATGATGGATCGGATCGGTTGAAATCACGACTTGAGCGCCCGCGGCACCACCACGTGCTTCCGGACCGTAACTCTGCGTAAACGAGGCCTCTAAACCCTCATAAATGGCCGCGGCTTGTCCCACGATCTTGCCGGCGCTGATGATGCCCTGGCCCCCGAATCCACCCAGTTGTATCTCGGTTCGGGGCATGGGGTCCGTGCGGGCGGACAGCTTGGGCCGTGTATCGAAAGCCGCTTGCATGGTTTGCCATCGTTCCTGGCTGTCTTTGGTCAATTGATCGATTGCCGCCTGCAAATCCGGCTTGGTATCCTCCAGAAATTTGCCTTCCATAATTTCGTGGATCATCCCCTTTTGATCCACGCCGATGGAGGCATCCTTGGGATGCGTGTCGCGTGTGATCCGGCCTATTTTCTGGTAATGTTTCAGGACCTCCAGGCCCCTTCGCTGCAGGTTTTCAGGATCGAGACCCCGACCTTCCGGATTCCACCGGGCATAGGCGGTCGAACAGGGTGCAATGATCTCCACGAAACTGAAACCGGGGTATTCCATCGCTTCCCGCAGTGTCCATTCCAACCGCCGCGCGTGCAATACGGTCCAGCGCGCCACAAACGATGCCCCGCTGGCGGCGGCCAGATACGGCAAATTGAAAGGGTATTCAAAATTTCCATATTGCATTGTGACGGCCCGGGCGACATGGGGCGTGGTGGGCCCCACCTGTCCGCCGGTCATTCCGTAGTTGAAGTTATTCACGCAGATAACGGTGATATCCAAATTCCGTCGCGCCGCATGAATGAAGTGATTCCCGCCGATCCCGGCGATATCGCCATCGCCTGAAATGACGATGACTTTAAGCTTGGGGTTGGCCAGTTTTAGCCCTGTGGCAAAAGGGATGGCCCGTCCATGGGTCGTGTGAAAAGAGTCCAGGCGAATATAACCGGCAATCCGGCCCGTACAACCGATCCCCGAAACGACAGCGGCCTGGTCAAGATCCCAGTCGCGATTTTTTTCGAGCCATTTAAGCGCACTGATAAACGTTGTCAAAGCGGTACCCAACCCACAGCCCTGGCACCAAATGTGGGGTAACCGCTCCCCCCGCAACAAGTCATCCATCGGATGAAGACCGGTCACCCAGTCGCCTTTGTCCTGAGGCTCATGCCCCACCATCTTCAGCCGCTCGCTGGGCCGCATTTCTTCGATCGGCATGCTTTTTCCTCCTTCCCGGACAATCAGGCTTTGATGACGTCGTAAAAAGTCCCATCTACGGCGTTGTAGTATTTTTCCAGACACTCGGCATACTACATGTATGGCCTCGTCCCTGAAAAAACACTACGCCTTGTATATGAACCTTTTTACTTAGCCATCCATAATTGAACCCGTGACTTTTTACGAGACCATCAGGCTTTGGCCGCCTTCTGGATTGCATGCAGCACTTTGCGGGGTTCTAATATATCACCGCCGGCGCGATGCACGCCATACACCACCGTATGACCCGCAGCACACCGCTCTACCTCCCGAACCATCTGCCCCATGTTGATTTCCGGTACAACGAAACCCCGAACCTGCCTCGCCAGCGCTTTGATTTTTTCCTCGGGGAAGGGCCAGACCGTTATGAGCCGAAGGTAACCGACACGGATCCCTTCCCTGCGGGCCAGTTCAATGGGCCATAATGAGGTTCGGGCGGAGATCCCGTATGAGACCACCACAACCTCCGCGTCGTTCAAATGCTGAGTTTCCAGCTGGATGATATCATCATAATGGAGGCGGATTTTGTTCATAATTCGATTCACATTCCAT
Source organism: uncultured Desulfobacteraceae bacterium (assembly GCA_964530095.1). Lineage (GTDB taxonomy): Bacteria > Desulfobacterota > Desulfobacteria > Desulfobacterales > CAZHA01 > CAZHAH01. The sequence goes on from CAZHAH010000041.1 coordinate 22,482, forward strand.
TCCTGAGTTTCCACATTCATCCCGGGATATCCACGCTGATCATGAGTCAGTCCGGTAACATGAATCCGATACCCCTCTCCGGCAACCGCCATCGGCGACACATGCCCGCCGCTGGTGTCGGATGCGTTTTCGCCATAAATCCGAAAGTGGTCCGGGGGCATTTCCCCTTTTCGAACTTGGGGACGTTGGATGATTTTAATCTCTTCGGCGGGCGGTATGACAACCTTCTCGGTCATATGTCCCACTTCGGCATCGGTCATTACCAGTACCGGTGTGCGGTATTTCTCGGAAAGATTAAAGGCTCGAATCGTCAGATCAAAAAGCTCCTGGGGGGAAGTGGGAGACAGGGCGATGACCTCATAATCACCGTGGGAGCCCCACCGTGCCTGCATCATATCCTGCTGCCCCACCAAAGTGGGCAGCCCGGTGGATGGTCCGCCCCGTTGAACATTGATCAGCACGCAAGGCGTCTCCATCATAATGCCGAGCCCAAGATTTTCCATCATCAACGAAAATCCGGGGCCACTGGTCGCCGTCATGGATTTGGCACCTGCCCAGGAAGCTCCCAAGATCGCATTCATGGAGGCCAGTTCATCTTCCATCTGGATATAGACGCCGCGTGCCTGTGGCAGCCGCACGGACATTCGTTCGGCAATCTCGGTGGCAGGTGTGATGGGATAACCGGCAAAAAAACGACAGCCGGCCATGATGGCCCCTTCGGCGGCGGCATGATCCCCCAGCATGAAATGCTCACCCGACATCAAACCTTTGGGCGCATTCATCCTTTTCCTCCATTGTGATCGGCCCCGGCCTTATGATCAGAGGGCCGGTCACCGCCATCCTCGATGTAAATGGCAAAATCAGGGCAAAGAAGGGTACACAATCCGCAGTTGATACAATGGGTGGCATTCTTATGCGCAGGAGGATGGTACCCTTTGGCATTGGTGCTCTTTGACATAATGAGCACCTCCTGGGGGCAGAATTCCACACAGAACCCGCACCCCTTGCACCGTTCTTCGATTATATGGACGATGCCGTAGGGCACCTTGTGGCGGTCTTGATCAAGCGGTTTTCGCCAATAACGCATGCCTATTCCCTTTGTCCGGCTAAACCCAACCCCTGAAGGGCCGGAGCGGTTTAAAAAATTACGGTTGCAAACGATCCATCACCTGTCGCCGTGTTCCGAGAGTTTTATACAAAAGACCGGTGCGTCGCAATAAAAATTTGGCCAAAAACTTTTAAAGGCCCCTTGCACCCGGAAATCAATATATTTCCTAGTTTAAGCGATTTTCAAGTTTGCTGTAGATAAGCAAGTTGAGTGTAGCGAAATCCCGCCCTACGGGGGAAGATGCCGTAGATGCAGTGAAATTGGAAATCCCAAAGGGTTTCAAATTTTTAAAATTCAAATCGACAGAATTCCTTAATAGTATTATAAAATTAACCACTTAAAACGCTCAAATTAGGTATTTGTAAATCTTTGCATAATCGTATATAGAAGCGTCGGGATGGGCGCTAAGTGAAAACAACTGCCAGATTTCTAATTACAGCCGCATTTATTTCTTTTTCGGTCTTTGCCTCCGTTTATCTGGATCTTCTTCTCTATGCCCGGCGCCCGGCCGCCTCCAAAGCGGTTCCGCATGTGGTTGAAATCAGCCCGGGGCAGGGATTTAGACAAACCGCCGGGTTGCTTTTCAAAAAGAAAGTCATTAATAACCCCACTAAATTTAAGCTGTTTGCGCGAATCAAGAGTTATGACAAAAGGATCAAAGCCGGCGAATATGTTCTTTCTGCGGACATGTCGCCGCTCACCATTTTAACCATACTCGAAAGCGGACGGGTTCAGCTTCATAAATTGACCGTACCTGAAGGCTACAATATTAGCCAAATTGCGGCAATCATCGAAAAAGCTGGTTTCGCACCCCGCAAGGTGTTTTTAAAGCAAGCCCTTAACGCTATCTTTGCCCGGTCCATGGGAATCGACGCCGACACCTTTGAGGGCTATCTGTTTCCGGATACTTATTTTTTCCCCAAAGATACGCCCCCTGAAAAAATAATTACAGCCATGGTAAAGCGCTTTGGGTCGATTTATTCACCAGAATTTCGGAAACAATCAAATGCGCTCAAATTTTCGATCCACCAGGTCATAACACTGGCCTCGATCATCGAGAAAGAAACCGGCGCACCCTTCGAACGCCCTATCATCTCATCAGTATTTCACAATCGCATCAAACGGAGGATGCGGATAGAAAGCGATCCGACCGTAATTTACGGTCTCAAAAACTTCAACGGCAACCTTAAACGCAAGCATCTGCGAACCCTTACACCCTATAATACTTATATGATCAGAGGGCTTCCACCGGGACCCATCGCCAATCCGGGCCTCAAATCAATTGAAGCGGCCCTTTTTCCGAAAGAGACGGGGTATCTTTATTTTGTCTCCAAAAAAGATAAAACACACCAGTTTTCTTCCAACTTAGAAGACCACAATAAGGCCGTCAGAAAGTATCAATTGCGCAGGCAACCAAAAATATATAAATGAGCTTTACAAAGGTTTGACAAAAATGAAAGACCAATCCCAAAGATCGGGTTCTATTATGGATGGACAGGCATACTCAGATGAGCAAAGAGCGGGACAGCGTCTAATGGTCGGTTTTGACGGTACCGAGTTCAACGATGATCTGATGTTTTTAATCGACACCTTAAAAGTGGGCGGTATCATTCTTTTTGCCCGCAACCTTTCATCTCCGGACCAGATAAGAAGTTTATGTCAGTCGGTTCAGCAATATGCCGGATTCTGCGGTCAGCCGCCCCTGTTTATCGCTATTGATCAGGAAGGCGGACAAGTCGCACGCTTAAAAGAACCGTTTACCCAGTTTTCCGGGAATCCAGGTATGGAAAGTCATGTGGAGGCCGAGCACTTTGCCAAGGTGACAGCCTCAGAACTTGCCAGTGTCGGAATCAATATGAACATGGCACCGGTTATGGATGTGGCGCCTATGGATTGCAATAGTGTCATGGCCGGCAGGGCCTTCGGGCATGATCCTGCCTGGGTGGCTGCTCTTGGCGTTAAGGTGATCGAAAATCTTCAAGAAAATCACATTATCTCCGTCACCAAACACTTCCCGGGAATTGGTCGAACTTCCCTGGACTCCCATTTGGATTTACCCGAACTCGATATTGATATTGCCACGCTCGAATCCACGGATTTATCCCCTTTTCAAGCCGCCATCGATTGTGGTGTCGCCGGAATCATGCTGTCCCATGTGCGCTATCGCCCCCTTGATCCTGACTGGCCTGCGAGTCTTTCCAAAATTCTTTCCCGAAAAATACTTCGTGATCGTATGGGCTTTGACGGACTCGTCCTGACTGATGATTTGGATATGGGCGCAATTACCAAACATTACGATATCAATACCGTAACCCGCCAGATAATGGATGCCGGGATTGATATCGCTCTTATATGCCACCGAAGCGCCAAAATCGAATCCGCTTTTGAAGCCATCGTAAAGGAATTTCGAAATTCGGAGCGACTGAGGGGCATGGGAGATGAATCTATGGTGAGAATACTTCGCTTGAAACAAATGTATTTAAGTCTCAAGGATTAATTTATGGCACGTGAATAAACATCATCGCTTAATTGGGATTTTGCCCCTGCCTTTAAATAGTGATATCCCACGGCAGCTATCATGGCGGCATTATCCCCGCAGAGATCCGCGGACGGGATATGAACGGTTAACCCGTCAGGAGCTGCTTCGGCTTTGATTTTCTCCCGCAGCCGATTGTTCGCCGCCACACCTCCCACTACCGCCACATGGCCGCAGGCCTTGCTTTTGGCCGCCTGAATTAACTTATAAGACAAAACATCCACCACCGCCTCCTGAAAACCGGCGGCGATATTTTGGATCTGGTGCTGATATTCGGCTTCATGATTGTGGATGTACCGCCGTACGGCTGTTTTGATACCACTGAAACTGAAGTCAAAGCTTGCTTTGTCAAGGTAGGTCCGCTTAAATTTGATCTTCTGCGGATCTCCCCGATGCGCGATCCGATCAATGACAGCCCCTCCCGGATAACCGAGACCGAGCATCTTGGCAACCTTGTCATAGGCTTCGCCCGCAGCATCGTCACGAGTTTGCCCCATGCACTCCATCCGGGTATGAGACATTACATAATAGATACGGGTATGCCCTCCGGAAGCCAAAAGTGCCACAAATGGAAATGGGGGTGGGTCGGGTTCGAGAAAGATCGAATTGACATGCCCTTCAAGGTGATTGACGCCGATCCAAGGAATATCCATGGCCCAGGCCAAACTTTTGGCAAATGCAAAACCGACCAACAGGGACCCGACAAGTCCCGGTCCCTGTGTAACGGCTAAAGCATCGATTTTTTCAATAGAAATCCCTGAGTTATGGACCGCTTCTTTTAGCACGGGAATGATGGCTGCCATATGGTGTCGCGAAGCCAGTTCAGGCACTACTCCCCCATAGGGGTGGTGGACATCAATTTGAGATGCAATCTGAGATGAAAAAATTTTATTGCCGTCGGCTACAACAGACGCGGCGGTTTCATCACATGAGGTTTCGATACCTAAAACAATCATTCATTCACAACCGTATCCGCTCCATAATGTTTCTCGATCTGCGATTCTTAGACCACTAACTTAATTTTGCACGATTCATGTCCTAAATTTCCATATCGATATCTTCAAGATGGATGGAAAATCGTCTCAAGAAAATACTGTTGACACGACCAAATTCCTTGAGGGAGTCGTAATTAGGGGTAGATATTTCATGAAACGACACGAGGATTCCATCTATTCGGTACCGTTTTATCAATGCATTCAGTTCTTGGTAGGTTCCCAAGACGGGATAGCCCATCAGCTTTTTTCCAGTTTTGAGATTGTCATCATCAATGAATCCCACCGGTTTTATTTTATGTTTTTTATTGTTCAAAATTTCTCTCAATAGAATCTCTCCCCCACGGCCGGCGCCATAAATAAGAACGCTCTCACCTTTCAATGTTTTTCTTTGGATAATTTCGACAAAAAACCGGAAAGATCCCCTTGATACCAAAAGAAGTCCGGTAACAAGCAGCCAGTCAATGAAAAAGATCCCTTTCGAAAAATCCTTGAAGCGGTAGATATATGTCACCGCAACAATCGCAAGGGCCGATCCGATAAAAGATGCCTTCAGATACAGGAAAACATCATCGGTGCTCATATAACGCCAGATCCCCCGATAGACGCCGATGGCAAAGAATGCTGCAAACTTGCACACAATCACAGCCGGGAATGACCGGAGAAATATTTTGAAATAATAGCCAAATTGCCCCACGTCAAAGCGAAGCCGATAAGAAAGATAATACGCAAAGGTAATTAAACAAAAATCGAGCACAACCAGCAGGAGTTGTTTTTTGTAAGTCAACTCCATAAGAATCGGGGTGTAGACCCGATCCCGCAGCAGCGAAAATTCTTTCTCTGGATATACCCTTATTTGAGCCAGGTATATTCCCATTAAAAGTAATGACAATATAACCGGTACGATGACCACCGGAGATGTCAATGTATCGCTCCGGTTTACAAATACCGCTGACAGGCCGGATATGGCGCCGATGCCGTACAGAAACAAAACCGAACCTCTCTCACTGAATCCCATCAGCACCAGGCGATGTGAGGCGTGGTCCTTGCCACCGACAGAGGCTTTGCGGCCGCTTAATATCCGTATGAGAGTAACCAAGGTGGTATCGAAGATGGCCACCATTAGTAACATCACGGGGGTCACATACGTCGACAATCTGTTGGCAGCGCCGACATCGGCGAAAAAAAGAGACAACATTGCAAGATTGAATCCGATCAACAGGCTGCCCGAATCTCCCATAAAAATTGAGGCGGGATTAAAATTATAAATCAGAAATGCAGCCAGAACAGCTGCCAGCCCAAGCGCCATCCGGCCGGTTTCGGTGGATACTCCCGCGAATAAAAATGCAAGATAAAATGCCGCGATCATACCGATTCCTGCACACAAGCCATCCATATTGTCGAGGAGATTGAATGCATTAGTGATACCGATGATCCATGCCATCGTAACGATGGTATCGATGGTCAAGGACGTAAACCAGTGAAGCCGAAATCCGAGAAAAGCCGCCAGCGAGGCCACCAAAATTTGCCCTATCAGCTTGGAATGGGGTTTAATATGGATAAAATCATCCAGAAGTCCCAGAATAAAAAGAAGGGTCGTACCGAGCCAAATGACGGCCGCTACGGACGGCAGATGAAACGAATTTGAATTGCGGCCCAAATGGGGTAAAATCGTCGCGAAATCCGCCATGTAAAGATATGAAATGGAAACCCCGATGTATATGGCGATCCCACCCAGCAAGGCCGTTGGCTGTTTGTGCCAGCGTTGCCCGTCGGGGCGCGCCAGCCAACCGTGCTTAACCGCGGCCATGCGAACTAGGGGAGTGAGTGCCAGACAAGACAGAAAAGACAGAGCGATTAACAGATATGGCATGGTATGACCATTGAATTCAGAAGGAGGCGGATATAGAATACCTGGAAATGGTTAGGTCCAGATCACCTGCGCTTGCGATCCTTTCCTTTCAACAATTTCACCGATGATAAACGCGTTTTCTTTCATGGCGCCCAGCCGCTCCACAACATCCTGGGCCGCATTTGCGGGAACAACGGCAACCATTCCGATCCCGTTGTTAAATGTACGCATCATTTCCGGGTCAGATATATTGCCCGCTTTCTGAAGATACGCAAAAATCGGATGCGGTTCCCATTTTTCCTTGTGAAGGACCACCCGACACGCTTTGGGCATGATACGAAGAATATTATTGACCATACCGCCACCGGTGATATGAGCCAATCCGAGAATCGGAAGGTCACGCTTTAGGCGGTGAATAGTTTCAGCATAAATTTTGGTTGGTTTCAAAAGCTCTTCGCCGAGCGTGCAACCCAGCTCGGGTATATAGCTGTCGATATCTAGTTTTAACTCATCAAAACAAATTTTACGAACCAGAGAGTATCCATTGCTGTGTAAGCCGCTCGATGCGATCCCAATCAGCTTATTATTGACGTGAATTTCGGAGCCGTCGATGATTTTTGGATTGTCGACGATTCCAACGGCGAATCCTGCCATGTCATACTCATTTTCAGGATAGAAACCGGGCATTTCTGCGGTTTCTCCGCCAATAAGAGCACAGTTGGCTTGCCGGCACCCTTCGGCAACCCCCTTAATGATATCTGTGGCGATGCTTGTGTCCAGCTTGCCCATGGATAGATAGTCGAGGAAGAAAAGCGGCTTTGCACCCTGAACGATGATGTCATTGATGCACATGGCCACCAAATCGATTCCGACGGTGTCATGCTTATTTGTCATAAAAGCGATCTTGAGTTTTGTCCCCACCCCATCGGTGGAACTAACGAGGACAGGCGCTTCTATATTGTCCACAATCAGTGAAAAAAGGCCCCCGAATCCGCCGATTTCTCCCATGACCCCGCCACTAGCACCGGCGCGATGTGTTTTACGGGCCATTTTCTTGATGGTTTTTACAAATGCATTGGCCTTATCGATGTTGACCCCCGCATCTGCATAGGTCAAAGATTTATTCATGGCAGCCTTTCTTCAAACAAAAATCGAGTCAAAGTTAAAATGGAGCGGCCAAAAAGTCAAAACAATTTTTTTTGACAACCAGCCGCGCTTATTGTAATTAAGATGTTTTGAAACTGACTCGTCATTTTAGGATAAAATTGGCTATGACCGAATTTGCTCGCCTACAGCGCCTTCCACCGTATGTCTTTGCATCCGTCGATCAATTAAAGATGGATGCAAGACGAGATGGCATGGATATCGTTGATTTGGGGATGGGAAACCCGGATCTTCCCACTCCCGAACATATTGTTGCAAAACTGTCCGACGCGGCTCAAAAACCCCACAATCACCGATATTCGGCTTCCAGAGGGATTACTCGGCTTCGAATCGCCATCGCCGAATGGTATAAACGCCGATTCGATGTGGACATAGACCCGGAAAGCGAGGCGATTGTTACCATTGGAGTCAAAGAAGGAATATCCCATTTGATTCTGGTCACCATTCGGCCGGGAGATGTCGTATTTACGCCCAATCCCACGTATCCGATTCATCCTTTCTCTTCGATTATTGCCGGAGGGGATGTTCGCGGAATCCCCGTCGGCCCTGGCATGGATTTTTTCGAAAACCTTCTCTCAGCCACCAAACAGACCTGGCCCAAACCAAAGGTACTCCTATTAAGCTATCCGCATAATCCCACCACCGAAGTGGTCGATCTCGATTTTTTCCAGCGATTGGTCGCCTTTGCCAAAGATCATGGCCTCATGCTGATTCATGATTTTGCTTATGCCGACCTTACCTTCGACGGATATAAGGCCCCTAGCTTCTTACAGGCCAAAGGTGCCAAAGACATAGGTGTGGAGTTTTTCTCCTTGTCAAAAAGCTATAGTATGGCAGGATGGCGGGTCGGGTTTTGTGTAGGCAACAGGGAGATGATATTTGCATTGCAGCGGATTAAAAGCTATCTCGATTACGGTATTTTTCAACCGATTCAGATTGCATCGATAATTGCCTTAAACGGCCCTCAGGAGTGTGTCGAAGATATCCGCAAAACCTATTGCACTCGCCGCGACGCGCTGATAACCGGCCTGCAGAGAGCCGGTTGGGATATCAGCAAACCCAAGGGAACCATGTTTGTTTGGGCCAAAATTCCAGACCCGTTTCGTCAGATGGGATCGGTGGAATTCTCCAAGATGCTTATCCAGAAGGCTCAGGTTGCAGTGTCTCCGGGTCTGGGATTCGGCGAATATGGTGATGATTATGTCCGTTTTGCTCTGATTGAAAACAATCAACGTATCAATCAGGCAGTGAGAGGTATTCGCAAGATAATGGGCTGAAAACGAATCATATCGATCGCATTGATGTGACGGAGTAACTATGACAAAAATTAATATCGGTTTGCTCGGATGCGGCACTGTGGGTACTGGAGTGGCCAAAATCCTTATCGAAAAAAAAGCCCTCATCACCTCAAAGGTCGGTGCCGTCTTAAATTTAAAATATGTGGCTGATATTGATTTAAAAACCGACCGAGGCATACGGTTTAATAAAGGGGTTTTCATCTCCGATGCGCAGCGGGTGGTCGATGATCCTGAAATCGACATTGTTATTGAAATGATCGGCGGCCAGGGAATTGCCAGGGAGCTCATGTTAAAGGCCATTCATAACGGCAAACAGGTCGTCACGGCAAATAAAGCCTTGCTTGCCAGCCAGGGCAATACGATATTTCAGGCCGCTGCTGAAAAGAGGGTCGATCTTGCTTTTGAGGCCAGTGTCGGCGGCTGTATGCCGATAATTAAGACTATCCGGGAGTCTCTGGTGGGCAACCGTATCAAGGCCATGACCGGGATTCTCAACGGTACCTGCAACTATATTCTGTCCCAAATTGCCGATGCGGGTAGCACCTTTGAAGAAGCGCTTACAGAAGCGCAAACCAAAGGATATGCCGAAACGGATCCCACTTTGGACATCGAAGGAATCGATACCGCCCACAAGCTTGCCATTCTGTCATCGTTGGCTTACGGAATGGATATCAACTTAAAGGATATCTACATTGAAGGAGTCTCCAACATCACCCCTCTTGATATCGAATTTGCAGATCAATTCGGTTACCGTGTCAAACTCCTTGCCATCAGCAAAAATAATGACCAAACGATTGAGGCCCGCGTTCACCCGACCATGATCCATTTTGACAACCTACTTTCCAATGTAAACGGTACGCTCAATGCAGTCACGATTTCGGCCGACACCGTGGAGGAAGTCTTGCTTTACGGGCATGGTGCGGGCATGATGCCCACGGCCAGCGCGGTTGTCGCTGACGTGGTGGACTTGGCGCGCAACCTTTTATCAGGCACTACGGCAAGAATTCCGTTGCTCGGTTATCAAATGGAAGATATCCGGAAAATTCCGATTCTTCCGATTGCCGAAATTTTCACCCACTATTATTTCCGTTTTTCCGCCTTGGATCGTCCCGGTGTTTTATCTAACATATCAGGAATATTGGGGAAATATGACATCAGCATCAAGGTTGTGCTGCAGAAAGGACGTAAAACCAATGGTTCGGTGCCGGTAGTGATGCTGACACACCTTGCTAAAGAGGCGGATGTAAAAAAGGCGATTTCAGAAATAGAGCTGCTTGATGTTGTGAGCGATCGACCCGTTTTGATCCGGATTGAAGACGAAAAGCAAACAGATTGATTTCGAAACCGATACGTTAACAGATTTAAAGAGGTGCTATGAATATCATTTGTGCAGATATGGAAGGGATTTTTACACCGGAAATTTGGATCAATGTCTCTAAAAAAACCGGTATCGAAGACCTCAGGCTAACCACTCGGGATGTTCCCGATTATGACGTTTTAATGCGAAAAAGGCTTTCAATTCTTAAAGCCAATGAGATAAAAATACAAGATATACAAGCTGTTATCACCAGGATGGAACCCTTGGATGGGGCTTTGAGCTTTCTCAACTGGATCCGATCCATTACTCCCATCATCTTTGTTTCCGATACCTATACGCAGTTTGCCGGCCCCCTCTTGGCCAAACTGGGGTGGCCGACACTATTCTGCAATACATTGTCCATCGATCCCGCCGGCAATATTGTCGATTATCATTTGCGTCAAAAAGACGGCAAACGAATGACGGTTCTGGGATTAAAATCGTTATGTTATCATGTCCTCGCCATCGGTGACTCCTATAACGACATTTCCATGCTAAAAGAAGCGGACAGCGGTGTTCTTTTTGACCCGCCGGATAATATACGCAAGGAATTCAATTCATTTCCGGTCTCTTACGATTATGATGAGCTCAAAACCATAATTTCAGAAAACATGTCAATCGCATCATAACGCCTTTTATTCACATGATAACGCACCAGACCAGATACCGTATAATCTATGCCGACACTGATAATATGGGATTCGTCTACTATGGTAATTATCTGCGATTATTCGAAATCGGTCGTACCGAAATATTTCGGGACTGGGGCCTCGCCTATAAAAGCATTGAGGAAAAGGGGATTTTTCTTCCGGTCTCAGAGGTATTTTGCAAATTCAAGGAACCGGCCCGCTACGATGATGTTGTAACAATAGAAACCTCTCTCGATACACGCATTAAGGGAGGAATGAAATTTGACTATCGCATATGGGACGAGGCCAGTCAAAAAATCCGGGCGCATGGATACACCAAACATGCCTGTTTAAACCGGCAGGGTCGGGTCGTACGGCCACCCAAATTCATTCACGAAATTATACAAAGAAAAGTGACCTCAAATTAGAAACCTGGCACCTAATCAGCCCACCCTCTTTTGAACATGCTGTTTTTTCAGGACAAACCGGACGGAATTTTGTTCAAGGTCTTTATCCAGCCACGATCCTCCCAAAACATCATCACGGGTCTCCACGGTGATGCGCTAAAAATCAAAATTACCGCCCCTCCGGTCGATAGTGCCGCCAATAGGATGTGCCTTGATTTTTTAGCCAAACGCCTCAGCGTAACTAAATCATCTTTAGGGATCATATCCGGGCATAGGAGTCGGACCAAGCTGATAATCCTTAAAGATAAAACTGCAGGCAAAGAGAAGCTAAAACTTTTAATGGAATCCTTCAACACATTATAAATTATTAAAAATAACTTGACACGCAATCACATCTCAGCTATCTAAATTTTTTGCTTGATGCGGGGTGGAGCAGTCTGGTAGCTCGTCGGGCTCATAACCCGAAGGTCGGTGGTTCAAATCCGCCCCCCGCTACCAATAATCATATCAAGGCGGCAAGGGCTTCTTTGGAAGCCACTTATATTTTGAAAACAAGTAATTTCCAATCTTACACCAGATTCCAAGCCTTCTTTTTCGCCATTTATCCCCCTTTTCAATGCAATCTTGTTAGCCTTAACGTCGGAATCAATCCACTGCATATGAAACGATTAACCCATAAAAGAAAGGAGATTTAGTATGGCCAGCGGTATAGTAAAATGGTTTAACGATAAGAAAGGATATGGCTTCATCGAGCAGGAAGATGGCCCGGATGTATTCGTTCATCATTCCGGCATCAACAAATCGGGATTCAAATCCCTCAATGAGGGCGACAGGGTTACTTTTGATATTGAGCAGGGCCAAAAGGGACCATCAGCGGTAAATGTGACTGACGTTTAATAGGGTGCACCAGGTTCTTGCCCCGTTTTAACATCCGGATTCTGTCATATTTAAAAAATTTTATCTTTGTCAACATTTTCGCCTTTAAGAGCAAGGACACCAACAACAGCCACAACCACTGTTAGCACGGCGGTTATCACCAGCAGGAAATCCTCTCCAGAGTTTATGCTTTAAAGCTCTAGGGTTTTGGTTTTCTCGGCTTGTTAGAACCGCTATTTCCTTTTCACTTAAAGTGGCAAAGTATTCTGGATCCGTATTTGTTGTTGATTCCCTTTGCTCACGATAGACGGATTGAGCAATTCCAACAAGTAAAATGACACATCTAAGTTGAGTTGCTGTAAGCCGAAAATATCCGCTCATTTTATTCCCCACTTCAAGCTACTCCGTCCTCCTGAACATTAGAAAAGGCTTCTCGATTTGTACGGCCTGCCGGACGTACAAATAATTTGGGGCGACCGTTGCGATCGCCCCATCCAAGGGTTTAATTGATAAGTGAACCCACCAACGCGCCCTTGCCTTTTGAAAGGCTTCACGCCGAACTGCGCCGACAGACAACGTAACGCCTTTGCTTCATAATAAAAAGTTAACAACTAATACTGATAGTGCAAGGCTTTTTATTTTCGGCTACGGGCCGATATTAAAAAAGCGCTTTGTACACCTCTTGATTTGCAATTTCAGATGCAAGACTTATCTTTTTACGAGCTGCCTGGTTGGCCAAATATTAACAAGCCCGGGTGGGAAAGGTCGTTGTGAGACCACAAAAATCATTCGATTCAACATATACGATTCTTGGTTTATGTAACTATGATGCGCCGATATCATCAAACTCTCATTGCCTGGTTATGCTGTCTGATTCTTTGCTTGGGATTAATTCTTTTTCCTGCCCGCGAGTCTTATGCCGAATCACTTGATGAACGCCTGCGTACCCGTATCGAAGCCGCACGGGCTCACCAAGAATTTACATGCCGGGGCGAATTAATTTGCGGCATTGCTGATCTGCCTCTTTTCTATCTCCGCCGCGGCTACAAACCGGCGTGGGCCGGCAATAATCTTGATTTCCCCCTGGCCGACGAATTGATTCAAAGCATCCGTGAATCGGTCCGCGAGGGACTTACCCCGAATGCATATCACCTGAAACAACTACAATTTCTTCTGAACACGATCCGACAAAAAGAGGCCCATCGCCGCCCTCTTGATCCCAAAACCCTGATCGATTTCGAAATCCTGCTAACGGATGCATTTCTCTTTTTAGGGAGCCATTTGAGGGGTGGCCGCGTTAATCCGGAAACCATCCACACGAAGTGGATTGTTGAAAATCCTGAAGTCGATATGGCGGCTGTTCTTCAACTGGCGCTCAAATCTAAAAACATCAGGGCCGCTCTGCAAAAACTCATTCCACCGCAGAATGGCTATGCCGCCATGCACAAAGCCCTGCTAAGCTACCGTAAGATACACGCCAAAGGCGGATGGCCGCTAATTCCCCCGGGGATTTCCTTGCGTTTGGGAGATCGGGGACCACGCGTGATGTTGCTGCGCGCAAGACTGATCAAGACCGGCGATTTTGAAGCCGTCGGCAATAGCGCCAAATACGATTTTGATGAGCCTCTGGAAAGAGCCGTCAAAAGGTTTCAAAAACGGCATGGCCTGAAAGCGGATGGTGTGGTGGGTCTCAAAACACTCGCGGCATTGAACGTATCCGTCAAAGCTCGCATCCGCCAGATTGAGATCAATATGGAGCGCTGGCGCTGGATTCCCCCTGATCTCGGCCGGCATTCCTTCCTTGTAAATATTGCCGACTTCAAACTAACCGTTTTCGAAAATTCCCAGCCCGTCACGGACATGCGCGTAGTGGTCGGGAGAAATGCGAGACGGACACCGGTTTTTAGTGCCCGATTGAAATATTCAGCAATAATTCAGCCATAGTTTAATATACAATTTCTCATTTAAAAGAGAATG
>CAZHAH010000042.1:0-36340 GCA_964530095.1 uncultured Desulfobacteraceae bacterium
CGATATTGGTTTGGGCAAAATTTAGATCAAAATTGTATCTCATCCATACAAGGAAAATGACATGGGAAACCGGAGTAGGCCAATAACCATTAACATTTAACTAATAACCGCCCAGTTGACGTTTTTATCGCTCAATTGGGGTTATACTAAGGCCTCTTGCATATTCTCAATTCCGATTCGATCCACAAACCTGGCCATTCGTTCCCGCTTCTTGGCCTTATCTCTATAAAAGGTCAGGCAGCCTTTGGTCAGTTCAATGATTTCTTTGGGAGACTGGTTTTCAATCATGACATCACCGATTCGTGGGCGCCGGGCCGAGCTGCCGCCAACGATCAGCGTCCATCCGTTTTTCTTGCCCAAGATTCCGATATCCCGCACAAAGCTTTCTCCGCAGCAAAAGGGACAACCCGAAACTCCGATTTTAACCTTCGCCGGAAGGTCCATCTCCGAAAAAAACTTCTCAATCTCGATGCCGAGCCCCAATGAATCCTGGACCCCGAATTTGCATACGGCCGTTCCCGGGCAAGCCTGGACATAATGAAGGCAAAGCTCGGTCGCTTTGCCGACATCCATGTGGAGATCTTGCCATATTTTGTTCACATCATCCTTTTGCATCCCCACCAGAGCAAAACGCTGCCCGGATGTGACTTTGACAACGGGGATCTGATATTTCCGTGCGACTTTGGCAATCGCTTCTAATTCTTCAGGTGTCACCAGGCCCACCGGGGTTCTTGGGACGATGGCATATGTTTTTTTATCGCGTTGTAAAATTGCACCCTTTGGAATGTCCGACATTATCTTTCTCCTTAATCTGATGACCTTGCCCAATAATTGAGCCGCAATTGCGAGCGGATTTTCATGACTGCAATTTCCTTATAACAACTTTCTTGACGAACAGCCACCTTCAAAAAGAAAATTCTTGCTATTGCGCATGAAGACTCAGCGCGGATTTGACTGGAAACAATTAGGATTTCTTTATACCCGATTCCTCCAGCGGCACACTCACAGGAACGCTTTCATAAGGCGTCCGCCGCTTGTCCCCTGTTGACTGGGCTTCGCGCATCACCGTGAGCGTATCAATTGTCTCTTTCTGGCCCTGATACAGTCTGCTCATTTCAACCGCCATTCCCGCGATTTGTGCGAGTGCCTGGATAAAGTTCACATCCTCCAAGATAAACTCCCAGGGAGCAGCGGTATAAACCCGCAAAGCGCCAATTACGTTTGTCTGCCAAATAATAGGCACCGATAGAATAGAGGAAATTCCCTCTTTTTTAGCTGCTTCAGGATATTGAATTCTCGGATCATCCGTAACATCGTAAATCGCTACGGGTCCTTGCTCCAAAGACTGTGTAATGGATTTCAGAGCGCTTAGGGGCCCTTTGTTAAGATATTCGTCACTAAGACCGTATGAAGCGGCTACTTCCAGTTCGTGGGTTTTGCGGTTGAAAAGAAACAACGTGCATCCTTTGACATCCAGTGCAGATTTGATACCCTCCACTGTCATGAGCACAACTTCTTCCGGATCTCTTGAGTGGGAGATGGATTTCGTAATTCGAACCAAGGTATCATAGTTAATGAGTTGTTTTTTCATTACGACCTCCTTTGGTTAAGGTGTTTCATCGGGGGTAAGCGAATCTCCATTTTTTGTATTCCACTCATTTTAAACCCTTTAAAAATACATCGCTCTTTTGAATTTAAATTTTGCCACAACAACTGCCAGGCCCGGCGCATCCTGCCCCCGCACCTGGAGAGGACCCGCAGCAGGCGGTGTCACCGAGTCCGGGTAGGCTGTTTTTTGAACGACCGGACATGGATGAATGCGCCGAAAGAAGCTTTTTAAGGCTTTTACCGCCACACGAAGTGCACCTTGGAATATCTGCCGAACCGGTAATAAGAATCTCGCTGGTTTTACCACAATCAAGACACAAATAATCATATAAGGGCATCATTATACTCCTTTACCAGTGCCCTTCAACATTGGCGTCATCTGAAAAAGACACTTTGCCCTCATTAAAAGCGTTGACAGCGTCTCTTAGTGTGCCGCTGACATCATTGGCCACTTTTATTTTTGCCGCCTTAAGTGTTTTAAACGCATTGGGGCCGCAGAATCCGGTCAGCAGTACGTCAGCGCCTTTGTCGCTAATCATGGTCGCAGCCTGAATACCGGCGCCTTTAAATGCATTCACATTTTCGGAATTGTCCAGCACCTCAAACTCAAGGCTGTCTGTATCAACTATAATAATGTATGCTGCCCTTCCGAATCTTGGATCAACCTCTGAATCAAGGTCTTTGCCTTTGGATGTAATCGCTATTTTCATTCGCCGATTCTCCTGTTTATGGCAAGTTCATTGCGCCACCGCCACATACCTGGTCATCCGCAATCATCGGCAGTTTGCCGGCGATCAGGTCTTTTACGACCGGTCCTATTTCAGCCCTCTCCGCATCATGATAAACATCGATGCCGGCCTGTTTGAAACCCATGAGCGGTCGCATGCCGATGCCCCCTACAATTAAAGCGTTCACCTTGTGCTCTGCCAAAAGGTTGACCGGCACCATGCATCCTCCTTGTACATGCTCCTGGTTTTGAATCATTGAGACCGTTTTAATTTCTCCGTTTTCCACATCAACGCATGTAAACACATCACAGTGGCCGAAGTGGCCCGACCGTTGTCCGTCCAATCCACCATTTCCAATAGATGGGATAGCGATTCTTCCGTTTTCCATAGTATAAAATCCTCCTTCGTTTAATAATGATGGCGTCGTAAAAAGTTCCATCTACTGCGTTGTAGTATTTTTTCAGGCACTCGGCATACTACATGTATTGCCTCGTTCCTGAAAAAAACACTACGCCTTGTATATGAACCCTTTTTCTTAGCCATCTATAGTTGAATTCGCAACTTTTTACGAAATCATCAATAATAGTAATGTGCCCTATTTATCGTTCATCGTGGGCGCATTCATAATTTTATTCCAAATCTGTTTAACCGCCAAAGCGGTTTCTGATTCTGAATTATATTCCAAAATGGTTTGGCCTTGAATCATCGCTTCGATAAAAATGGGATCAAAGGGGATTCCGCCCAGCATATTGATATGCTTTTTTTGTGCCAAATCCTCAATAGACCTTGTTTGGTCTACGTTCAGGTCAAACTTGTTCACGCACAACATGCTCGGAACCTTGAAATGCGCGGCCAACTGAGCAACTCGCTCCAGATCATGCATCCCGGAGACGGTCGGTTCAGCCACAATGAGCACCGCGCTGGCGCCGCCGATGGAGGCAATTACCGGACATCCGATGCCCGGCGGGCCGTCGGTGATAATCAGTTCCAAGTTATTCTTTTCAGCGAGCTTTTTAGCTTCCTGTCTTACAAGCGTAACCAGTTTGCCGGAATTCTCTTCGGCAATGCCGAGCCGGGCATGCACCATGGGACCAAAACGGGTCTCGGAGATGAACCACTCGCCGCAGGTCTTTACCGGAAAATCAACGGCCTGCTCAGGACAAAAATCAACACAGACCCCGCAGCCTTCGCAACCGATAGGGTCGACCATATAGTCTTCGCTGATGGCGTCAAACCGGCAAAGATCCCGGCAAAGTCCGCATTCACTGCATTTTTCTGCATTGATGAGCGCAACCCCGCCGCCTTTAAAATCAGTCCGCATTTTTATATCAGGATCCATGAGCAAATGCAGATCGGCGGCATCCACATCCGCATCACAAAGGACGCTGTTTTCCGATAGAGAGGCAACGGTGGCCGTCAGGCTTGTTTTGCCGGTGCCGCCTTTACCACTGATGACAACTATCTCTCGCATAAGACGTTTTTGACCTCTACCCTGTCGGTTCCTCAATTTTATCGAATAATTCTATAAATTTATCCCTCCACTCCGGCATTTCTGCAACCATAAGACCGCCCTTTGAATAAATCTCGGCGATCCGCCGATCAAAAGGAATCTTCATCAGGACCGGCAGGTTTTCGAAAGCGGCATATTCCTTTAACCGACTGTCGCCCATATCGGAACGATTAATGACCAACCCGCGGGGAATATCCAAAAGTTTAACCGCCTCAAGCGCCAGTTTCAGATCGTGCAGGCCAAAGGGTGTCGGTTCAGTTACCATCAGGACAAAGTCAGCCTCTTTCATGGCGGCGATCACGGGACATGAGGTTCCCGGCGGTGCATCGATAATGTTGATTTTATCCGGGAGCACAAAGGATCTGACCTTTCGAATCAGGGGCGGAGACATGGCTTCGCCAACTCTGAGACGGCCGTGTACAAAATCGATATGGTCCTTCCGACCCCTTTCGATTACACCCAGTTCACGACCGGTCTCGGTGATGGCCTTTTCAGGGCAGATCTCCACACACCCGCCGCAGCTGTGGCACAGTTCCGGAAATGTCAAAACCGTCTCGCCCAATACGGCAATCGCCTTGAACCGGCATATTTCAGCACATTTTTTACAATAGGTGCATTTCCCCTCATCTATTTCCGGCACCGGGGTGAAAACGGTCTCCTTTTCTTCGATCACAGGATTCAAAAAAAGATGGGCATTGGGCTCCTCCACATCGCAGTCCAGGAGCTGAACACTATTTTCAAGCGAACAGGCCAGATTAGTGGCAACGGTCGTTTTACCTGTTCCTCCTTTCCCGCTGGCAATACTGATAATCAAAATTCCGACCTCCCTTACAAACCCGCCCCATGGGTAAGGTTTAAGATTTTTTTTAGTCGTTTGATCAGCATCTCGGCCTGCTTTTCATCCGGTCGCACCGGAAGCTGCATTAGTACACCCAGGCCTTCGCTGGCCTCGTGAAAATCCTTTGGAGAAAGGGAGCTGACGATGGCACAGTTTGTCACGGGGTTGACGGAAACCATTTTTCCCGCACATTCGAAGCCGGCAACCCCGGCGATGTTTTCATCGACTACGAAAAGGTCAAAGGTTTTTCCTGCAATCAAATCAAGAGCCTTTTGGCAGGACGATGCCCAAACTATTTCGACTTCACTATAGCCTTTCAGACCCGATGCAAGGCCCGATAAGGTGTCATTCTCTGTACTTACTAATAATATGCTGATCATTCACTTCTCCGCAAATATGCTTAATTTCTGCAAACTGAAACATTCCAGATCGTAATCACAACCTTCATACCTAAATTGCCTTCATGTTCTAACAAAGGCCTATAGCAAATCATATGCCATAATGTCTGAAAGAACGGCAGAGGGACTGATAATTATGGAATTATGGGAAGTTATGATAATTGCAAGCGGGTAGAGGTGGGGGCTGAGCCACTGGGTATTATTGCAAAATTGCAATTATTCGCGACTCATAGATTTCAAAAATGTAATCCTCTTCGCAGCGCCGGCCGAGCACCCGTGAAACGGATGGCCGTTAACGCCAGACAG
This sequence comes from uncultured Desulfobacteraceae bacterium, assembly GCA_964530095.1. GTDB lineage: Bacteria > Desulfobacterota > Desulfobacteria > Desulfobacterales > CAZHA01 > CAZHAH01. The sequence continues at coordinate 5,389 of CAZHAH010000042.1, forward strand.
GAAATAGATGTCATCGGCTCATATGTATCTATCCCCAATAAAAAATGCAATATCGAACTCTGTGGCACTGTTTTTGCAAGCTTAATAATGAAAGCCATAACCAAGAGGCGATCGTTTATGAAGTGGAAAGGAGGCAAGCACCATGATTCCCCAAATTAATAAAATTCTTTACGCAACCGATCTTTCCCCCAACTCGATCTACGCTTTTCGTTATGCCATAAACGCGGCCAAACAAAACGATGCCGACATTATCATTCTGCATGTTCATGAGCCCCTTTCATCGAGTGCTCAAAGTGCGCTGAATTCGGTGCTGAGCGGTGAGCAACAAAATTTAATATTAGCGCATAATATCAACCATGCAAAGGAAAGAATTACAACGCGCCTCAAGCGATTTTGCGGTAGAGAACTCGGCAATGATCCTGAATGCCTCAAGAGGGTTGTATCCATAGAGGTATGCCAAGGATACCCGGCGGACCTGATACTTGAGAAGGCCGATGAGTTTAACTGCGATATCATCATCTTGGGAACCCATGGCAAGGGCATTATAAGGAATACCTTTTTAGGAAGTACTTCCCACCGGGTCCTGCGCCGAGTTAGAAAACCGGTCTTTATTATTCCCTTACCAGAGGGCGAGATTGATCTCACATTCCATGATTTCTAGATTAAAAATGTATCGATGCAGAGAATCGAACTAAAACTAGATCTAAAAAAGTCTTGCATTGAAACCCAGGCCAGATGGACCTATGAAAGTCTGCTCCGAAAATATTTCCGCAGGCCACACACGGATCCGCAGAAGCGTCTTCTGGAGAGGCAAATTGAAGGGCTCAAATTTTTCCTGGAGCAGGTCGACTTCCGGTATCTGCGGGCGAATTACGCGCAGTTGAATGGACAATCACCTACCATTGTGACGCTTAAAATAGGCCCTAAGCTACATGACGTTGAGATTGATTCCAGCGATGGATGCATTCGGCCTAAATTACTAAATGATGGACCGCGAACAATTTAATCGCAAGCCGAAACACTCCGCCCATTTTCTGAAAATGGCCCTTGATACGGAGAAACGCCGAGTTCCCAAAAATTATGGCGGCTATGGCAAACGGACCGGTGTATGTGGCGATACGGTGGAGATATTCATATCTGTCCGCGATGAATGTATCCGGTCGATCGCCTATATGACCGATGGGTGTCTCAACACCAACGCCTGTGCCAACACGGTCGCCTTTTTAGCCGAGGGGCGGACGATTGATGAGGGGTGGGAAATCAAAACCGAACATGTGATCGATTACCTTGAATCCTTACCCACCAATGAAACGCATTGTGCCGAATTGGCCGTCGGTTCGCTCTATCTCGCCTTGGCTAATTGTCGGGATATCAAACGGTCATCCTGGAAAAAATTCTACCAGCGGAAAAACTGAATAACACAGCAAATCGAAGCTTCAGGTTGTTCATGGCTTTCGATCTTCCTCGATCGGAACACACAGAACCGGGCGACGCATGAATCTCAGAACCCTTTCGGTGGTACTGCCAAAGAAGATCGTTTGCATATCTCCCGAATTACCCCGGTTGCCCATAATAATCATGTCGGCTTCTATTTGAACCGCTTTTTTATTAATCTCCAGAAATGGAATCCCCTCGCAGACCAACTCCTCTATATGTTCAACATCCATACCTTCTGAACGAAGGAATTCCTTCATTCGCTTTTTGGCCTGAATAAACAACGCTTTTTTAATAACGTCTTCTTTTCCGATTTCATTTTTGATGCATCTATCAATAAAATTGCGATCGATAACATGCAGCACCACGATTCGGTTCGGTTTGCGACCCAAAATTGATTTTGCCGTTTTTAAAGCCTGGGCAGAGTAAGGTGAGAAATCAACTGCCACAAGAACCTTAAACGCTTTTGGTCCTTTATTATTATCATCTGTCATATTTTTCTTCGTCCTTATGCACTTCCCTTGCTTGATATATTCGAAAATATTTTCGAATTGAAAACGTGACGCCACACCCTCAAATCCGTTTCATTGTGCTGTTGACGCGAGCGCGAATTACCTCCGTGTCTCCCCTTTTGGAATACCGCAAGGACATTTCAAACAATTGGTTATCGCTTCATTAGAGTCAGCCGGCGCACCCCTTTTATCTGCCTGAAATTGGCCCCTTGACTGATGCATCGCATGGCCTTCTCAGGGTCGGTAACTCTGGTTCCACAGACCGCATTCACGCCATAATTAAAGAGAATCGGCGATAAGGGGGCCGTGTCACCGATCAAAACGACAAATGCATTCGGCCGGACAAACCGCAGCAAATGATCCAGGGTATGATTTGTCAGAGCTGTGCCGGTGATACCGACAACATCCGCCCGTGGGATAAATTCTTCCGCATCTCCCTCTGCAAAATCACCTTCGCGTGGATTTTTTTCAATTACCCAAAGCTCGTTTGCAATTGGGGATAGCTTAGAAACGAAAGGGAAATGTCCGACGACCGCTATCCTGCGGCCTTCGCCTTGTTCAGCCAGAAGGTCGCCGGCGTTGAGATCGAGGCATTGTTCCGAATCGATGTTGAGGAGGGAATTGATGGTTGCCATGCCGATGGCAGCCTCAAGAATAAGATTTGAATGCGCAAGCCGGATCAATTCGCTTGTACTTTTTTCAAGAAAAAGACCCGGATTCCGCACCAAGGGAGGCGTTTGTTGGAGCGCATCCTTCGGGAGTGTGGCCGCAAGCCCGCATTGACGCGTTACGACGGCGGTATGGAAAAAGCCCTGGCGGATATCTTGCACATTCGTATCAAGGTCCAAAGACGAAATTAAGTCAGCAATGATTTTCATTAGTTTGTTTTGAATGTGTGAAATTTGATTTGAAGGCAACCTATGCAAAAAACTCGGTTTTGTGTGTGACCGTGGTTTTTATTGCGTCAAGGGTGTCGCTCAAAGTCGCAATAACGTTTTCACGGATATCACCGGCCACGAGCAGCAGCATGATATCATCGCCCACCGCCAGGTTTTGCTCCGCGGCAATTGTTACCCGGATTTCAATAATACCGGGCCGCTTCTTATTTTCAATGATCACCTTTTGCAGCTCGTCATGATCGACGCTGACTCTCAACCCGGTGACGCGTCGGCCGTTCCGGGATGTCTGGCGCACCACGCCGTTATGACATAATATCATGCCCACGCGGCCATAATCCGGGTGCTGCTTCACGGTTTCCATCAGTTGGGTGATATTCATGTTTCCCTCACAGTTTTTTCTAAATTGGAAATATAGAAAATTTAAATCACTGCAATTCCAGTGCCATAAACCCGGAAACGAATAATTGATTGTGAACGATAGTGCTGCACTCAGGCGGTTGTCGCATTTTGGTTAAAGACGGCGGCCTATTTATGTGAGATTTCCTACGGGGCAGTGGGAATTTACATGGGTAGATGGTTTAGAGTTGCATTATTGAAAAGTGAAGCCTCTCCGATGTTGCATTTTTGCTTGGTAGCTGCTCACGGGTCCAAAGGTTTAGGGGTTCTCTGTAAACGGTTATGAACGCATTAGGCACCCTCTAAATACCGCATGCCCAAGTTGGCATGCTTGATGCTTTAAACTTATAACCCAAAAAGGAGCCGAACTTATTAAAGCAGCCGTGGCCGAAAGGGGTTTTGGAAATTGGCTCTTTGAAAAATCAATTTGAATGGTTATAGTGGATTTATCAAAAGCCGAGAGCACTTGAGGCTTTTTAAACAGCCACCGCAATGAAGATGGCGCATCCGGGGGACCCCGAAAAGGTATTCACCAAAAGGAAAAAACTATGTCCTTAGTAACCGCAGACAATTTAGAAAAGACATATCAGGTAGGTGACATTTTGGTTAAGGCTATTCGCGGCGTGAATTTCACTATTGAGCCGGCCGCCTTTGTTTCATTTGTGGGACCTTCCGGCAGCGGTAAAAGTACCCTGCTCAACATGATCGGCTGCCTCGATCCGCCGACAAACGGCGCTTTACAGGTTGCGGGTCAGGATATTTCACGTATGGATCGCAAGCAGGCTGCACGCTTCAGAGGCAAACATATCGGTTTCGTGTTTCAGGACTTTAATCTGATCCCGGTGCTGACGGTCTTTGAAAACGTGGAATATCCGCTGCTGATGGTGCAAAACCGGCCCGCGCCGGAGCGTAAAAAACGGGTGAACGGGCTGCTGGAGGCTGTCGGCATGGGGGATCAGGGCCACAAATACCCGAGCCAGCTATCGGGCGGTCAGAAGCAACGCGTAGCGGTGGCGCGTGCCCTGGTAACAAATGCTAAACTGGTGCTGGCCGACGAGCCGACTGCCAACCTTGACGGGGAAACCGCCAGCCGTATTATCAATCTAATGAAAAAGATGCGCGATGAATTCGAGACCACCTTTATTTTTTCTACGCATGATCCCAAGGTTATGCGCAACGCGGAAACAATTTTTACTCTTGAAGACGGTGAGCTTTTACAAAAGCCGAGCGAAAACGGAGGGGCACATGCCTAATATTATTAAAATCGCCGCCCGTAATCTGCGCCGGTATCAGCGGCGGACGATACTGACATCCGCGCTGATCACCCTGGGTGTGGTGGCGGTACTGCTGTTTATTTCGATAACCGGATCTTTTAAGGCGATGATGGTCGGCCAAATCACGGACTCCATGCTGGGCCATTTGCAGATCCACCGCAAAGGTTATATGGCCTCCATCGACAATCTGCCGCTCGATCGTAACCTGAATCCGCGCCAGGTGTCCAAAGTAAAAGCGATTTTGGATGCGGTTGATGCGGTTGAATCTTATTCCCTGCGAATCAAACTCGGGGCCATGTTCAGCAATTTTACCCAAACCACCAACATCAGACTCAATACGGTCATCCCCGCCCGAGAGGCCAAGACCGTTCCCCTGCTTCGCGAGCGTATCATTAAAGGGCCAAAGAAAGATATTCTGCTTAATAAAGGCGAAATTCTCATTCCCGAGCTGATTGCCAAGGGCATGAAAGTAAAGGTGGGGGACAATGTCGTGCTGGTGGCCACCAACAAGGACGGCTCGGTCAACGGCAAGACTTTCGTGGTCAATGCTGTTCTGGAAGGAATTTCCGGCCCCGGAGGGCGGGACGGGGTTATTCATCTGGATGATGCCAGGGAATTGCTGCGCATAAAGGGCGTTGAAATCAGTGAGATAGCGGTGCGCCTAAAAAACATGGATGCTCTGCCCCGGGTTTTTGCCGAGCTTAAGGCTGAGCTTGCTTCCCTGCGGGATAAAAATGACAAGCCCATCTTTGAAGTTCATACCTGGGAAAAACTGACGCCATTTTACAATATCGCCAAGATGATCGATCTGATGACTTTTTTCATCAAGATCATGCTGGTGGCCATCGTCCTGGTTAGCATCATGAATGTGATGATCATGGCCGTGTACGAGCGGATCAATGAAATCGGCACGATTTCCGCTATCGGGACCTTGCCGGGCAAGGTTATGGCCCTGTTCATGACCGAGGGCTTTCTGCTCGGCGTGCTGGGAACGCTTGCCGGCACGCTGGTCAGCCTGATAAGCATTGCGGTCATAAATGCCACCGAAGTCACCTTTAGCTTCGGGCGCCAATCCGACCTGATCCTGGCCCCGACCATCGCCGCGGGGGATGTGATTGCGATTGGGCTGATCGTGATCGGCATCGCCGTATTTGCCAGCCTGCAGCCGGCCTTTAAGGCCGCCAGAATGGACCCCATAACCGCCTTACGGCATGTGTAAAAGGAGGCCCACCTCATGATGTGGTCGAAAATTTCAGCCAACCCCCTGACGCTTTGCCTGTGCTGCGTTGTTCAGATGGCCGCGGTTTTTAGCCTGGTCTTGCCGGCCACGGCCCTGGAGGGCAATCAGATCCTGCTTCAGGTGGATCGTAACCTCCAGCCTGAGACCTGTGAAATGTATCGCAAGCTCATTAATATCGAACCCGACGGCAGTAAAAAGGAGTATGTCCTATACACGGTCAAAAAGGGCCAGGACAAGATGGTGGCTTTGTTTCTGTCCCCGGCCAGCGAAAAGGGAAGATCGACCCTGCGGCTGGGAGACAACATGTGGCTCTATATCCCCAGCGTGGGTAAACCGTTGCGCATTACGAGCCTGCAGTCGGTGGTGGGCGGTGTTTTTAATAATTCCGACATATTGCGTCTGGACTACAGCGCCGAATATGATGCCGCCATTCTCGAAGAAACAGAAGATACCTATATCCTCAACTGCAAGGCCAAAACTTCATCCGTGGCTTATGACCGCTTAAAGATGGGGGTGGCCAAAAAAACCATGCTGCCCCTGAGCATTGAATGCTATGCGGCCAGCGGGATGTTGATCAAGACCCTTTATTATAAAAAAATCAAGGAATTCGACGATGGCCTTTTACGGCCGTCGGTTCTGGAGACAGACAGCCCCCTGTATAAAGGCTATAAATCCGTCATGCTTTACGCCAAGATCAATAAGAGAAAACTTGCCGATGAGGTGTTTACCCTCAACTATCTGCCCCGGATTAATGAATTGCGATGAGAAACAACCGTGACCGGATCATCGCCGGCAGCCTCATTTTGTTTTTCAGCCTTATCTTGTTTTTTCCCTCCATTACCCTTATGGCGGAAACGGATTACAGTTTTGACACCAAGGAGTTCGAGCCCGAGCCCTTTGAATGGGGCGGATATGCCGAGATCAAGTACGAACATATTGATCTGAATACGGACGCTGCGTTCTATGGGCTCAATTTTTATAAAGACCCGCACAGCAGCATCGATCGTGTTGGCGGCGCCCTGCAACTGGAAGGCCGCTATAAAAAAGGCATCGGGGCTTTCAATGGCGTGCTGCGTGCCGAAGCCGGGCAGGATAATATCGGCTGGTCGGACACAGCCGATGTTTTTGAAGCCAATCTAAGTCTCAATCCAAGGCCGTTTGTGAGTGTCGATCTAGGGAAGAAGGTTTTCAAATGGGGCAAGGGCTATGCCTGGAATCCGGTGGGATTTATTGATCGGCCCAAAGATCCCAACAACCCCGAGGAGGCACTGGAAGGCTATATCGGCGCCGGCCTTGATCTGATAAAAAGTTTTAGCGGAGATTTGCAGACGGTTGCCCTTACCAGCGTGGTTCTGCCAGTTTATAAGGGTGTCAATGAAGATTTCGGTCAAGTGGATCATGTCAATCTGGCGGCCAAACTTTACATGCTCTATCGGGATATGGATATCGATTTTATGATATTTAGCGGCGCCAGTCGCTCGACCCGTTCTGGCATCGATTTTTCAACCAACCTGGCATCGAACTTTGAAATCCATGCCGAATTTGCCTATCTAACCGATCTAAAACAGAATTATCTCTCTGAAACCGGCGCTTTGGCCACACGCGAGCGTTGCGTAACTAGATACCTGATGGGCCTGCGCTACCTGACCACCAATGATATCACCACCATCATCGAATTTTATCACAATGGCGCCGGTTACTCCGAATCGGAACGGGAGCGGTTTTATCGGCTGGTTGATGACGCCGAGGCCCAACTGCGCGACACCGCAGCGGACACGCTTTTCCAGGCCGTAGAAAACATATCCAATATGGGCTACGGCGGCCCCCAGGTGGGCCGCAATTATCTGTATTTCAAAATCAATCAGAAAGATCCTTTCGATATCCTCTACTTCACCCCGGGTGTGATCGCCATTTTCAACTTAGATGACCGGAGTTATTCCCTCAGTCCCGAAATGCTGTATACGGGGTTTACCAACTGGGAACTCCGTTTGCGTTTCACTTATTTAGACGGCGGAAATTTGACCGAGTTCGGAGAAAAACAAAACGCCAACAAGTTAGAGTTTCGGGTGCGCTATCACTTTTAGCCTCTTTGCGTAAAGTCGTGAATTTCGCAAAGAAAAAAAACGGAATAATCCTTCGGCGCAACCACGCAGAAAAAGCTTTAATGACAAATGTGTCGGTCCGAGAAAAAATAGAGATGACCTTTGCTGGCCTTCACAAAGTGAAAATCCAGATCAAGAATATTAATGGAATTGTTGAGTATTTCAGAATGGTTGGCGCTCAAGAATAGGATAATTTAGTGTTGTATCGTACGGATGACCTGCTGGTGTTTAGCGATAGCGAAAAACCTGTTAGCGTCTATCTGCTTGTTCGGCAAAGCGATCTTGTCTTTTCTTTATAACCCTGATTAATGAGCGGAGGGTATCATTGACTGCATCATGATCGGGGAAAAATTCAGCTACGTCAGGATCAAGTAAAACTACATTTGTCCCCTCAGCATATCTCTTAGTATACTTTCCCCTCACTCCCCTGCTAAAATCATACTCTTCCAGCATATCTGGATCGTTATTCATCACTTTCATAATTTATCCTTTCTTTCTTAGAGGCTTTCCTTGCACTAATTATTCGAATATGATCCCCTCTTTCAGCATAAACAACAACCAATAATCTATTTTTGTGCGAAATTCCAATTTGAACCATTCGCACCTCAGTCGTTGAATGCAAAGGATCATCTATCGTTAAGGATAAAGGATCTCGAAATAACGTGCTTGCTTCCTCAAAAGAAACACCATGTTTTTCAATATTACTATCAGCCTTTTGGGAATCCCATTCAAAGAGAAGCATTTAATATCTATTCTTAGATGAAATTATAGTTTCCAAATACGGGGATTATAAGAAAATCTGTGCCGTTGTGCAATGTCTGTGGGCTCAACCATTCTTGTATAACACAGTTGCCTGCTATTCGCTTGATTTCACAACACGATTGATCTGGTATTCATAACCTCAGATCGTCTATTCTATCACACTACCTTCATCAGAGCAATCATTCCAAAATTCTTTGATAAATCAATGAGATGCCTTTTTATAAATCGGGAAATATTAAATAATGTTTGCCCCGGGCCTTAGAAAAATATAGGGGGCGTATTAAACTTTCAAACTTATTTAACAATTAGAGAATATTTCTTGATCTTCGCTAACTTCTTGCCTCGAATTACCGATTTGCTGATAGCCGCTACTGAAATATCCAGTCGCCGGGATAGCGATATCATTGTGACACCCAGCTCTCTCACCGCCCAATAGCATAAAAGGCTGCGAGCCTGTACAATTTCCCGCTGCCTTGCGGCAGCCCAAATTTTCTCTCGCTTAACGCCCAATACTTCGGCGACTCTGGACGTCACCTTGGATAAGTTAAAACCGCGGGCTTATAGATCATATTGTCTTTCCATTGCCTCATTAGCTGCTGCAAGCACGGGTTCAACAAAATCGCCATCACCTAAAATCCTCTCATCGCTTTTTTCAAAAATCTTTGCTGCTCGAAGCGCCTTTGCCGCAGTCCATCCCCCCACACTGCGGATAAGGCCACCTCCGGTAAGGTCCGTTCGTTTTCCCTGGTCAATCCCCTTTTTAACAAATTCCCTGTAGGCACGCCTGGCTGTGCCTGGCTTTTGCCCAAAGAGCTTTAAAACCTTATCCGTATCCTGCCAGCAGTTTTTTACCTTTGCCATCAAAACGCTATGACCACAGTAATGATACCTGGAAAGAGTCTTTAAATCCGGTACAAGTCCGGCTCGAAGCGGGTTGAGATGGATGTAACGTACCAGCTCCAATAAATAGGTGTCCTCTTGGCATAAAATTGACTTATAGCGGTTTTGAAACAGATGGCCGTATCTGCGGTGTCTGCGGTTAAACCAAATCGCATAGCCAGTCAAAAGACGCCTCATAGTAGTAGAGATGGAAATGTTGCTGGTTCTTAGCAGTAAATTGAAATGGTTAGGGATCAGCGCCCATGCATAGCATGCTGATTTGGTTTCTTTGAGGATATCACCGAGTCGGCTTAAAAAATGGTCCCGGTCGGCATCATTTTCAAATATTGCTCTTTTTTCAATTCCCCTGGCTATGATATGTTACAGGGTTCCCGGAGCATCTATGCGTGATTTTCTCAGCATATATTCCGATTAACACATCCTGACCCATATTCAAGTTTAATAGTTAAATACGTCCCCTATCTATATGCGTGATTTTCTCAGCATATATTCCGATTAACACATCCTGACCCATATTCAAGTTTAATAGTTAAATACGTCCCCTATCTATGGGATCAATTCATCTACCCGAGAGGAGGGAAAAGCGAGCCGAAACATCGTTATTATCCGTTTGAGCCGCCTTGGATGGTCCCAGGAAAAAATCGCGGAAACAATTTCTCGGCACAGTCGGAAGGGCCCTGTTAATCGCAAAAAGATCATAAAAAGGGCTTGACTACTAATCTGCAGTGCCTTACCATGAAGTAAGAAAACAGACTATAGTAAGGAGAAAAAATCCTATGGCATTAGCGACACTCACAAGCAAAGGGCAGGTAACGATTCCGAAAACAGTTCGGAATTCTCTGCATCTACACGCAGGAGACAAGGTTGAATTTGTGATCACTGAAAGTAAAGAAGCGCTTCTTAGGCCTATCACCAAGAAGGTCGATGATGTATTCGGCAGGCTACACAAGCCGGGGAGAAAGTCCATTTCTATTAAGGAGATGGACGATGGGATAAGGCAGAAGATGCAGGCGAGTTTCAAATGAAGGCATTGGATACTAATGTGCTGGTTCGCTTCCTCGTAAGGGATGACGAGCGACAAGCCGAAACCATTTATAGGATATTCAAGCAGGCTGAGTCCGACAAGACAATATTTTTCGTACCTCTGCTGGTTGTCCTTGAAATCGTCTGGGTGTTGGAATCTGTTTATAAGGTTCCGAGGCAAGAGACACTGGATGCCATTAATGAGCTTGTACTAATGCCAATCCTGGAGTTTGAGAAACAATCCGCAATTCTGAATTTTCTCGCTTCAGCCCGAGAAACTAAAATGGACCTTTTGGATCTTTTGATCGCGCACTCAGCAAAATTTTCGGGATCTGAATGTGTGCTTACATTTGATAAACGAGCATCAAACTTCGGACTTTTTGAACTGCTCAGATAGAAGGCCTGCCCATTTTCCCTCAAGAACTTTACCATTTCCCTGCCGCGAGGGTTCTTCAAAATATTTTCGGATCGGAATCGGTTTCCAGTAGTCTTTTAATGATATCGAGGTGCTCTTCTTTTTTTCAATTTCAGGTCGTTTCGTACGGGCGGCAGGTTAAAGCCGATAAGGGCTCTTTACCGGTTGTGGGCTAGGATATTGCAGATATGGATCGCAAACAGGATGCCCAATTCCGAAAAGAATTTGCAGGGCTGTTGGCGGGGTCTTGCCTGCCGACGGCAGGCGCCTACGGTTTAACCTTTCAGGTATGACAGGAGTTGGCGTGACGACCGGGTTTTGTTTGACCTTTGCTCAGCCATTTCAGCAGCCGGGTTGTCCAGCGAGGCCTTTTCAAGGCTTTCGGGTATCCGGCCGGCGGTGAGGCAAGTTTATGTGTTTCAGGCAGCTGGTGCATTTTTTATCCGCTTTTTCAAATCGAGTTCAAACTTCTTCACCATTAATCATCCACAAGAATCGTGCCATATTTACCTATGGTGTCTTGCGGCTCGTTTTTGATAAAAGAATTAACTGGAAATTTAAGAATTAAGGGGTAGCAGGCTTGCTACCCCTTAACTCACTAATTATTATGTGGCCTCCTCGACACTCATAGCGCTCGGGTTAAGCGGATTCGGCCGATTTCTTTTCCAATTCCGCCATGCGGTTGTGGATCGCATCCAATGATTGTTGCAGACTATCGGCATCTGCCTTTAGCATTTCTATCTCATCCGATGCGCTCATCGCATAAGGCGGCACGACAGCGGCGGGATACCAGCCGTAACCTCTGCCAAAACCGCGCCCCCGACCTGCATCGGGACCGTATCCGCGCCTGAAACCACGCCCGAACCCCGGACCACGACCATAACCTCCCCCATAGGCAGGCATAGTTCCGGCCGTAGCGGGGTTGCAGAGGCCTCTCGCGCCGCCGGTCATGGGACCGGCTCCCATCGGACCTGTTCTATTAAATCCAGGCATAAAATCACCTCCTTAAAAATGACAAATGATTAGGGACTGTCACCGATTTATGATTGATTCGTCTCCGCTTACCTTCTGCGGCCGCGCCTTTGTCCGGCGCCTCTACCCGATCCTTGGCCCTGACGCCTGCCGGTGCCTCGGCCTGATCCCCGGCCTTGGCCCCTACCGGCCCCGATGCCGCCTTGTCCCTGTGGTGCTGGAGTTCCACCTTGAGGGCTACATTTCCCGCGGCCTTTTCCCGTCTTTGAACCTTGGCCTTGGGGGCCTGTACCATCTTCTCTGGGCATGCCTATCACCTCCTTTTCTGGTAAAGTTGTGGGTTAATTGTTAATCGTTATTTGGATTCTCCAAGAGCTAGATAAGGCTCAGCGCTCATTAAGAAGTTCCATAAGCGATGCCCATTGCTCTATGCGCTCTGTCCTATGCACCGCACCCTCCGCCACCGCGCCCCCTGCCGCCTCTTCGACGGCGGCGCCGGCCCATACCGCGCAATTGGTATGTTCCGCCTTCTACTCTCAAGGCTTTCCCCGTAACCAGGGCTTCCCCCACAATCCGCCGGGCGCCGGCCAAAATTCGACCGTAGGTCTGACGCGATACCTCCATCATGTTGGCAGCCGTTTCCTGATCAAGACCTTCAAAATCGCTAAGCCGTATGGCTTCCAATTCCTCAACCGACAGAAAGACTTCACCGGAAACCGGAACCCCTTGGGGGATAAACGCAGCAAGGGTCGGATATCCCGATACAAACCTGGGTTTCTTTGGACGCGGCATAGACTTTTTCTCCAATTATGAGCATTTAACCATAATATAAGCTTTATATATTAGTATGTCAATTGATATTTTAGTCATATGCTCAAAATACCCAACTGCAACCTTGCCCACTTCCGTCCGGACCGCAAAGAAGGGCATTCGTCGCCATTGTTAATTCAGTACATTTTCCAGGGCCTTTTGGAGTGTTTCCGCGCTCTGCAGGCCTACAAAACGACGCTGTTCTTCGCCTTCCCTATAAATGATAAGGGTGGGGATGCTTTGTATCTGCAAACTCAAAGCGATATCGCGCGCTTCGTCAATGTTGACTTTGACCACCGTTGCCTGGTGGTGGTATGATTCGGCCAGTTGCTTTAAGACGGGGTCCTGGGCCCGGCACGGGGCACACCAAGGCGCATTAAAATCCACTAGCGTTACGCCGTTAGCGATCGTCCTTTTAAAATCTGTTTGTGTAGATAGCTCGATTTCGGCCATTATTTTTACCCTCTCGATTTAAAATGCTTATTCCTGCATACGGCGGCCATGATGGCCGCCGTATGATTAACCCGGTCAGCCTGGATAGGAAAACCACTACCCTCCGAAATTGCCGGCGCCAAGTCCGCGCATGGCTTCCTCGGCCGTGACGCGAAGGGTGCCCAGGGACTTGTTGAACAATTCCCGGTCGATTTTGATATCGTCGATGCCGGTCTCGGGGGTGCATTTTTCCCGAATCTGATCGATCCGATCATCCATTTCCGCGATAAGCATGTGCAGATCCTCGATATTGGGGAGGATCTTCTCCTTTTGTTCGCCGTTTAACTCTTCCATCTTACGCACAATGTCATACACGTTGGCCTTCCAGGCCGTGAGTTCCGCCTCCATGGTCTTGCAGCAGTTTTTTGCCTTCATGATTTTCTCATTTTCTTTTGAGTTATCTGTTTTGCTTATCTTGTCGTGTGGTTCCGACGTCTTTACTTTAAAATGTATTTGTTTCAATATCCGTGCCAAAAGTCACGTATACGCTGAACGTCCGGGGGGCTTACAACATAACATCCTGTTATTACGATCAATAACATTTCCATTGACAGAAACGAGGTTTTGTTACTAAAAGCATGGTAACGGAAAGTAACGTTATGGTAACGTGAGCCACTGAATAGGCTGGAGCGATATGCGACAATGACCGATAAAACCCATGAGATCTGGAATGTTCGCTTTGTGAATCAGATTATCGATTCCATGGCAGATGGCGTGTTTACCCTGGACAGCAACGGGCAGATATCGTCCTGGAATCAATCCATGGAACGCATCAGCGGATACACAGCCAGCGAAGCCCTGGGCCAAACATGTCAGTTGCTGCAATGCAGCCGCTGTTTTGGGAAGGAATGCCCGGCCGGCATCGAAAAGTGTAGGATAATCAAACATGGATCATCAGAAGCCAAGGAATGCCATCTGCGACACAAAATGGGCCATGAAGTGCCGATAATTAAGAATGCCGGCGTGGTCAAGAACGAAAACGGAAATATCATCGGGGTAGTCGAGACCGTCACCGATCTGACCGAATTGAACAAGGCCCGGCAAAAAGCGGAAGAAGCCGCCTTGCGTTTAGGCGAAATTCACAGTCTGAACAACATTATCGGTAAAAGCCGGGCCATGCAGCAGGTATTCGCATCCATTCGGGCTGCCGCGGCGAGTGAGGCCACCATCCTGATTCAGGGGGAAAGCGGTACGGGCAAGGAGCTGGTGGCGGGCGCCATTCATTACAACAGTGTCCGATGCGAAGCACCGCTGATAACGGTGAATTGCAGTGCCCTTTCTGAAACCCTTCTTGAAAGCGAACTTTTCGGTCATGTGCGCGGAGCCTATACCGGTGCTGTGCGCGACCGTATGGGTCGCTTCGAGGAGGCCCGTGAGGGGACCATTTTTCTGGACGAGATCGGGGAATTGAGCCCCTTTATCCAGGTGAAACTCCTGCGGGTGTTGCAGGAGCGGGAAATCGAGCGGGTGGGAGAATCGCGCAAGCGCAAGATCGATATCCGGATCATCACGGCCACCCACCAGGAGTTGTATGCCAACGTGCGCGACGGGCATTTTCGCGAAGATCTCTATTATCGGCTTAAGGTCTTCCCCATTCAGCTTCCGCCGTTACGCGAACGCAAGGAAGATATTCCCCTCCTGGTAAGTCACTTCATCAATCTTATGAATAAAAAAACCGGCAAACAGATTCAGGGTCTGCTCCAGCCGGCCATGCGCTTGTTCATGGATTACCCCTGGCCCGGTAATGTGCGCGAACTGGAAAATGCTATCGAACACGGCTTTGTGCTCTGCAACCGCGCCCGGATCGATGCATTGGATCTTCCGGTTGAAATCCGCCACACAAAGGATGCGATTACCGGGGCCCCCCGGCCAAAAGCACCGGCGCCCCCCCGCGCAAAGCGCAAGAAGTTGACCAAGGAGTTGCTGCTCGAACACCTGAAGGCGTGCGAGTGGAACAAAGCCGAGGTCGGCCGTCGTGTCGGATTAAGCCGCACGGCAATCTGGAAATATATGAAGAAGTGGGGAGTCCCCCTTAAAATGCCTCGAGAGGAGACCCTATGATGGACTCTTTTTCAATCGTCCGGCAGTGGCACAATTCATGATCTCTGAAATTAATTCAACCGGTCTCCCAGTTCCACGGATATTTCTTCACAAATTTTTACGATATGAATCCAGGAATCAAAAGGCGCCTGAATTCCTTTATATTGAGAGAGGTCAATTTGATCGAGATCACCCGGCTTGGGCTCTGCAAGCTGTCGAATGAGTTGAACAATGGGCGAAGCCGGCTTGCCCCTTATCAAATCAGAATAATAAGAATCAAAGTTTTTTAGAATATTTACGGCATTTTCTATCCCCATATGTTTTGCCAAGGCTGCAAAATCAATGTAGTCACGCGTCGCGTTGCGTGAAACGATCATCCACCCTTTCGTTCGTACCATTTCTGACAAGGTGGGTATCGTTATGGATTTGTCGCCGATATTGGTAATTTCCGTCTCCAATGGGCAATTGCGCCTCAGTTGACGAAGGCCGGTCTCAACCCCTTGAAAGTTCCCTAATATTAATTTGGGCGGATTAATACGGGCCGTTTCCCAATCGTCTCGGCCTTCAAGAAAATCCAGAACCTCTGCATAATTTTCTTTTAGGTTTGACAAAATATGATCGGCATCAAAAGAATAACGATGCTTAAGACGTATGGCGGCAGCGCTGCCACCGATCATAACGCTTCCGGGGAAAAGCCCCTGAAAATTTGCGGCCGCTTCAAGAAGTTTCTGCCATCGTTGCCAGTAAACAGCGTCATTTTTTGGCATCAATTTTATCCAGATACATTTTAAAGAATTTCGGCCAACCGTATACGCTTGAGTGCGATATGGCGCTTCGCACAGCATCAGCAGCCTTTACATTTCGCTTTACTTCACGGATGAGCACGCAAATATCTTCTTCTGAACCACGTTCCCATATGGAATGTACGATGGCGACACTCCATTCGTTATTTTTTATGTTGATATGACGATGTTTCATTATGCCCAAAACCGATCGTTTAAGAGTGTATCAAGCATGCTTTTACGCAGTTTGATGTGTAATGTCAAGGAGATGGATTTGTAAATTGTAACGTTAGGTAACGCTGTTGTAACTCAGTCTAACGATTGTCAAGCGTTTTTTAGGGATACGATGCGCAGGTCCGCTATTTTTTGTTCTTCCCGCTGATCCGAAATTTTGATGGGAAGTCGTTATGATTTCGCTCGCGTCACTGTTTGCCGGCAGCCGACCGCTGCCACCCATTATGAGGCTCAGGAAAATCCGGAACCGGCGTTTGATCCACAGGCGTTCCCGATGCCGCTGCCCATGAAACTGGCACAGCTCATCAATTTTTCGACCTGTTTGGCGCCGCATTCAGGACATTCCACCGGGTCCTTATCTCCGGCCAACGTCAACCTTTCAAAGCAGTACTCGCATTTTTTACATTGATATTCGTAAATCGGCATTAGATCCTCCTCCACTTACCTTTTCTGTATCTCGGCCTCGATCGTAAACTGCGGCGGGCGCGCGAGACTCTTTTTTACGGTACACAACTCAGCGGTTCGCACCACAGCGGTTTTGTATTTTTGCGGAAATCCCGGCGGCAGGCTGATATGGATGCGGACCGTTTCCGCCAGGTGGGTTTTTGCGTTTATTTCAAACCGGACGGTCATCTTAAGTGCCGCCGTGTCGATCCCCCGTTCATGGCAGAAATATACGACATAAATCCCGGCACAGGTACCGATGGATGCCAGAAACAGATTGTAAGGTTCCGGTGCGCTACCGTCTCCGCCTTCGTTTAGGGGTTGATCCGTTTCAACCGTGAACCCCTTATAGGTTGAATTGACTTTCTTTCCGCCGGGGAATGAAATCTCCATTTCCATTATCAGTTCTCCTTCAGCCGTTTCGGCCGCCTGGGCTTTCGGTTCTGCTCATCCCCGGACCCGGTCTGCCGGCATCGCGTCGCTGCATCTCGGCTGCTGGCGTAGTTTTCAGTGACCCGGCTGTAAATTGTTGAACGGCCTGCTCCACCGTCCCGCTGACTCCGGTTACGACAAGGATTCCGCCTTCTTTGAAGACCTGCAAGGCGTTTGGGCCGCAACTGCCGGTCAATACCACCGTCACATCTTTCTCCGTCATGAGTGCGGCCGATTGGATACCTGCGCCACCTCCGATGGCAGAGTTCGGGTTAGATACCGCCTCAAATTCCAAGGTTGCCGGGTTGACTAATAGAAAATAAGGACATCTTCCAAATCGGGTTTCAATGGTACTGTCGAGTGTCGCCCCTGTTGATGAAACTGCGATTTTCATGATTTGCCTCCTTTCATTTTACGGTCGCGTTTTAGACCGACATTCTCCTACTTACACTCGGAAAATTAGCAATATTGGTGTGCGGCAGGAAGAGCGCCGAGGTAAATTCATCCATATAGGAAGTTTCGCGGTCCGGATGATTGATGCAGTAGCCCATCTTCAACCCTCATTGATTCGTGTTTAGTTTGTGCAGTTTCCTTTAAAATTATTTTTGATTGTTACTTGTATCAATATCCATGCCAAAGGTTGGAAGAAGAATTTGCTGCCGGCATGAAAATGTATAACTATCCTTAAACACAGTTGATATTATTATTAACCCATTTTGTTAAAATGGTATTCGATGGATAAAATTAAACGCGGAAGGCACATAGCGTAACGTTACCTATAACGCTCAAGGCTTGATGGTAACGTTGATGTAACGCAGATGGCGGAAAAAATAGATCGACCCTGCCGGCCTATCCCATAGACAACTAATTATTTGAAAACATGATATATTTTATCCTATTCGCCGGGGTTCCGATAGAAATTATCCGGCCCTCGACTGATTTGGCATCCGTTTTGCTTTTACAGCTCTCCAAACATTGCTGAACAAAGTTCGTGAATAATTAAGAAAGGAGAAACAACAGTGCACGCAACAATTCAAAAACCGATTGAGGAGATTGTCAAATTTATCCAACCGGGCGAAAGGGTGTTCGTTGTCGGGTGTAACAATTGTGCCTGGAAATGCCATTCCGGGGGCGAGGAGGAAACCGAGAACATGACCAGGCGTCTGATCAAAAGAGGGGTCAAAGTTGCGGGGTATACCGTGCCGGGACCGCAGGGCATGTCTTTGTGCAAATTGGACCATACCCGCAAGGTACTATTGGAAGATTACGCCGACCAGATCAAAGAGGCCGATTCTTTTCTGGTTCTGGGCTGCGGACAAGGCGTACATACGGTCATCGATGCCACCGATGGCGGGATGGTGCATCCCGGTTGCGACACCATCTTCGGCGGCGAAACCGTATCCGAAACCGAAATCAACGAATATTGTTCGCTGTGCGGTGAATGTATCGTCGAATTTAGCGGAGGCCTTTGCCCCCTGACCCTTTGCGCCAAAAGCCTTCTAAACGGTCCCTGCGGCGGTGCCGAAGACGGAAAATGCGAGGTTGATAAAGAACGCGATTGCGGATGGATATTGATTTATGAACGGCTACAGAAGGTGGGTCGTCTGGATCAGCTTAGGGGTTATATGGAACCCAAAAATAACGCGAAATGGGCCCGTTCGCGAACCTTGATTGTAAGTCCGCATGAGGCGACGTTCCGTTCCCAGGGATCCAGTGTAACCGTCAGCAACCAGGATTAATCCCAATCTGAAATTTAATGAAAAAAAGTAAGGAGATACCGTAATGAAATTAGCTGAGCTTTTCAGTAAAGGTGAATTCGTCATCACAAGCGAAGTCGGACCGGTAAAAGGATGTGTACGTCCTGTGAATGGAACGTCTCCCCGATGCTTGGACGAAGCCACCCTTTTGCAGGACCTTGTCCACGCGATTAACGTAACCGATAACCAAAGCGCGACGATGCGGCTGGGCTCGCTGGCCGCATCGGTGCGATTAAAACAGGAAGGGTTTGAACCGATCTTCCAGTTGACCTGCCGCGATCATAATCGAATTGCCCTGCAATCCAGCCTTTTAAATACATGTTCTTTAGGAATCGACAACGTCCTCTGTCTCACCGGCGATCATACCAGTTTGGGGGATCATATTAGTGCTAAACCCGTCTTCGACATTGATTCCGTGCAGCTTTTAAAGATTGCTAAGGGAATGAATGACGGTTACGACATGATGGGCAACGAACTGACCCAACCCACCGATCTGTGTTTAGGGGCGGTGGTTAACCCCAATTTTGAACCGCTTGATTTGCAGCTGATCAAGATGGAGAAAAAAATTGAGGCCGGGGCCGAGTTTTTTCAGACCCAGGCCGTGTATGATGTCAACGTTTTCGAAAAGTTCATAAGAAAAGCCGAGATGTTCGGCCGGCCGATCCAGGCCGGCGTTGTTTTGCTCAAATCTCCCGCGATGGGTAAATACATGAATGCAAACGTTTCAGGGATCAAGGTTCCGCAGAAATGGATTGATGAGATCGGTTCGGTCGAAACTCAGGCGCGTAAGAATAAATCGGCCGAAATGATGACCGGATTCACCCGTGAGATCAAGCCGATGTGCCAGGGCATCCATTTCATGCCTCTGGGATGGTCCGATGTGGTCGTCAAGGTCGTCGATGCCATTATGGGCCGCGACCGTGAAAGGCCAAAAGCGGCGACGGCCTAGCGTCTATATCTCGCCAAAATGGAGCGATTTTCAAGGAATAGGTTAAATACGTTTAAAAAAAATAGACCGGCCCTACAGGCCTATCCCATAGGGTCGATCTATCACTGAAGGAGGATGCTTGTACGAATGGAGGTAAATGCCAAGCAGAAACTCCTGTGAAACATATACAGCAAAATTTATGCCATACGTTAGCCAGTGATCCTGCGCAGCACCGTGATGCCATATCGCTTCGTTCGGTTCCAGACTGCGGCCCGCTGCGCATCCGTATGGGTTTGTATATGATTTTTCGTTCAGGCACCCGTAACGAAATTATAGGTATTTGTTCTCATCTCCAGGGTGTTGAGATTGAAAAAATTCAGGGATTAGTTTGCAAATTTGCAATCATACGTCATTTCTCGATCGCAAATGTGCGATCCCTTGCGGCTGTTCTCTGTGCGCGACAACTTTCCATTTCAGGAAGTAAGATCCCCCGGTTTGGATTATTCTGAAAAGTATGGCCGTATATACGGGTCCATGGGTTGTCGCCCCGAGGTGATATGTGCACCAAATATCCTGATAGCTGGATTAATCAATTGTATTTCCAACCGGTTAAGATAGAAGTATGATTCGGTGTGATTCAGCCGGTTTTGAAAAGAGGTGCAAGCGCGGTATTAAGCGTACGCGTAAAGTTGGATAACGCGCTGAATTGGTGGCATACATCTTGCTCTCGTTAGCCTCGTTTAATTTCCGATTAATGCGTTGCAACCCGGATATCTTTTTTGATAGACAGTTCCCAAGGAGGAGATCGATATGAACACCAGCCGTGATTGGGAGAAGCCGATTCGGCGCCTGGAGCGTTTAATGCGGCTCAAGTCGTTTCCTGTGGCGTTCAAGCTTCTAAAAGACAAAAAAGCGCTTTCCGAAATCCCCTTTCTTCGATCGGTACACAATAAAAACACCCTCTGCCAGATGATCAACCTCGTTAGGAACTTTGACTGGACGGTCGGTGCCGATTGCGATGATTTCGTATCGAGCATGTGTCCATCCATCATCGGGCTATGCGATATTCCTGCGTATATGAAGGATGGCACATTTCGCAGCATTGTGTGGACGAAGAGCAGAGCAGACGGAAAAAAGTATGAAAATTCGATTCCCCGATTGCCGGCCGGTCAATATGAGGCCGTGGCAATGGCCCCGCTCGTCTACAATCCGTTTGATCCGGACATTGTTTTAATTTATGCCAATCCGGCGCAGATGATGCTTCTGATCAATTCTCTGCAATTTGAGAACTATGAAATAATGCAATTTTTTTGTGTGGGCGAAACCTCCTGCTCTGACGCGATTGCGAGGTGCTATCTGAATCAGAAGCCGGCCCTCACCATTCCCTGCTATGGTGAACGACGTTACGGGCATGCCCAGGATGACGAACTGGTTATGGCCCTTCCGGCCCATATGATAGATAAGGCCCTCAGCGGAATGGAGGCGCTTTTCAGAAGAGGCATACGCTACCCCATCAGCTATGCCGGCGTGGAGGCCGATTTGACACATGCGTTTCCGGAAATCTATGGCGGCGCAGACTACATTCAAAAGCTCAGGGGCGATGACAACCGGATCCTTCTCGGTGTAACCGGGAGCATTGCCACCGGTAAAACGGCGGTGGCTGAAATGTTGGAAGCGCTGGGAGCCAAAACCATTGATTTTGATGTGCTGAGTCGAATGGTGGTGGAACCCGGCAAACCGGCCTACAATGAAATTGTCGATTATTTTGGAAACCAAGTTTTGGGTCCGGATAAAACCCTGGACCGTGAAAAGCTGCGTGAGATCGTTTTTCGAGATCTTGAAAAGAAAAAGAAGCTCGAAAGTATTCAGCACCCCAGGATCGGGGAAGAATTCGTCAGACGGGTTGAGCAAAATGCCAGTGAGGATCCCAACGCCATCATCCAAGCCGTTGTCCCTCTTCTCATAGAAGTGAATATGCATCCACTTTTTCATCACGTTTTAATGGTATATGCGCCGGAAGACGCGCAGAAAAGACGACTCATGGCGCGGGATAACGTCTCTGAGGAAATGGCGCTCAACATGATCCGGTCCCAGCTTTCGGTTGAGGAGAAAAAGGGCTACTGTGATCTGATCATTGATAATTCAGGTTCGCTTGAAGACACGCGCAAACAAGTGCATGCGCTTTGGGAAAAATTGAAAAAGATTCAAAAGGCAGAAACAGAAACCTAAATAGAGGGATTCATTGTAAGAGACAAAAATCAGGAGAATTTGTATGACAGTCCGATTCTTGAGAAACAAAGTGGTTGAAGTGGCGCATGAGCAAGATGGAAGTTTGGCGGTTTCGTGGCGTTTGACCGACGACCTTTTAAAAGCGGAGGTTAACTTGAAAGTACAGCCACCGGATCTTGAGATTGTGGCGGCGGTGGCAAAATTGGATCGACTGGTTCCCGAAACGTGGCAATCGGCAGCCGAATTGATACGGAAAGTGGAGGGTGTCAGAATCGGATCCGGGCTGCGCAAGATCGTGCAGGGTTTGCTCGGCGGCCCGAAGGGCTGCTCACTGTTGGTCCATGCCGTGCTGGAGAGCGCCAATGCCGTGATCTTGAATTTTACCCGGCCGGTGGTCCAGTTGGGCGAAAACCTGGAGGGTGAGGAAAAGCTGTCCAGCATAAGAGAGATGGTCAAAAGCAATCCACGGCTGGTACGAAGCTGTGTGGCCTTTCAAGACGACAGCCCAATTATGCAGGGTTTTAAGATATAGAGAAGGAGATAATCATGATTACACTCAACCGCAGCCATGTGATTTCGGCCGAATTCCCGGATGCGGAAACCGTTCGATTTAATGGCATCCAGGAAGACCATATTTACAGCATGGAAATCAAAATGGATGTGCGCATTAGCGATGGTGAAATTTTGACCGTAGATGGAAAAATGAAACGGTATACCAATTTTATCTGCCCGCAGGCGGTACCCGTACTGCAGACCGCCGTGGGTATGTCCCTGCGTGAAGACGGCTGGGAACGAAAAGTGATGAAAGAAATCGGCCGCAAGGGTTGTGAGCATTTTGCAGAAGTTATCATCGAATGCGGACACTGCCTCGATCAATCCCGGTTGTCCAAAGCCTTGTGGGAAGCCCTTGGACAGGATCCAAGCTTAGATCAGAAGCAGTTTTTCCAAACCTGGATAGATGAGCATGCTGAAATTCAGTTAGGCTAATCGAATGCCGATAAAGGAATCCGCATAATGCGAATCGATTTGCATATCCACACGTCACCGCGTTCTCAATGCAGCCATCTTGGCCTTTCAGAGCTAGGTCAAGCGGTTCGGCGATTGAATTTTGATGGAATTTGTCTCACCGAACATCAAGTCCTGTGGGCCCCTGAGGAGGCGGCAAAGCTGGAGCAGGAAAAGGGCTTTAAGGTGTTCAGGGGCAACGAATTCACCACCAATCAGGGCGATATCCTGGTTTTTGGATTTGATAAAGACATCAAAGAGCTGCTGACAATTGAAGAACTCCACAAAGAAGTAAAAAAGGCCGAAGGATTTATGATTGCAGTGCATCCTTTCCGTGGGTTTAAAACCTTTGGCATCGGTCAGCTCCAGATGACGGTGGAACACGCATGCCGGCGCAAGGTGTTTGAGTTTGTCGACGCCATTGAAATCGGGAACGGTAGGCTGACAGACGATGAGAATGATATGGCTCGCAAGGTGGCCGAAGCATTAGGACTCCCCGGAACAGGCGGCAGTGATGCCCATCAGGTGGAAGAAGTCGGAAAATGGGGGACCGTATTTGAAAACGATATCCGGAATGAAAGGGAGTTGGTGGAAGCGCTTAAGGCCGGACGGTTTGCGGCCGTGAAAGCGGACTGAAACGATTTTGGACGGCAACTGACCCATAGCGATTAATCCCTCCTCGGCAATAGCGAAAGCAAATTCCATCACGCTTTTTAGGTCCCGGACATTTCCGGACCAGTCGTAATCCATAAACCGATCCATGGCGACCGGAGTCAATCCGCCTTGGTGAATGCGCCTTTTATATGACCGAATAGCTCGCTTTGCAGCATGTGCTGCAGAGGGCAACGCTTTTCACAGATACCGGCCTTAAAAACTACCCAACAATACCGACCCAGCGCCGCTTCTTTTTCGATCCCAGTCGTTTCTACAACTACTTTATTCGCTTGAGAGTCCATAAATCTCTCTAATCACGGATTTTTTAGAGAAATCGTATTGGTTAAACCGTCACCCCCGGGAACGCGGGAGCCAGAAAAATCAAGAGGTTATGGATAGCGCTCATGCTTCCCGTCCTGATTTCACTGCAAGGACAGAACTATGGAATATGTCGTTATTAAAAAAGGCGATGGGGTTAAGGTTATTCCCCTGGGAGAAAAACGGAAGTGTTAACCTGTTAAGTTAACACCTATTAACTTGGCTGGATGCGTTCCAATGCCCTTCGGAATTCTATATAAATATTTTCTTTTTTTTCAAATAGTTAAGAAAAACGATTTTTTTCTAAAATTTGGCACGCGGTTTGCTGATACATTTTAACCTGTACCGTTTGATCCCTTTGACGGTCTTTTATGCAACCCCGCAGGGGAGCTTTCAATTAAACAAAAATGTTTTTAAGAAAGGAGTCTTCATGAAAAAAATCATTATGGCGATCATGGCCATCCTCTTTCTGTTTACCTGTATCGAAGTTGGGCTGGCCATGGAGCGCGGCAACAAACGCAAAGGGAAGTACATTTACCGCAAAGTATATAAAGGCTGTTTCGAACGGGGTGAAGTAGCATCCAAAGTCCCACCGGTCAGCCCGAACACAAAGACACAGGCCGAATGGACCACCCTTTTCGAATCTGGGGAGTATAAGGAGTTCGGTTGCCAGGAGGAGTGGATCAAGCTGTCCGAAAAAGACATCATCGACATTTATACCTATCTGCATGACCATGCATCGGATTCGCCCACACCGGCCAAGTGTAAGTAATACCTAAGCTGAGCGTTTCAAATTTTTAAAAAGGTTAACTCCGGAATATTTATAAGGAATTGAATCAATTTGAATTTCAAAAATTTGAAACCCTATGGGATTTCCAATTTCACCGCACCTACGGCGTCAGATGCCGTCCCGCATAGTTCACTATAGCGGAACGACATCTTCCTTGTATCTGCGGCATACTTGAAAATCGCTCAATTTAGTAAAAATAATATAAGGAGGGTAATCAGAATGAAAAAAACATTGGCTCTATTTTTTATTTTTTTTCTGTTGTTGGCTGCCGGTATTGTAAATGCAGATGCCGCGCAGACGGCTTCTGAAGATTGGAAATTTCATGCTATCGTGGATGTCGATTTTGTCATGCAATATGCCAAGATGCCCAAGCCGGAAAACGTCTTGATCATCGATTCACGGCCCAAACGACCCAAATACGACAAAGGGTATATCCCCACAGCCATCAGCATTCCGGACCGCAAATTCGACCAGTTCAAAGACCAGCTACCGGCAGACAAAAATAGCCTGCTCATCTTTTACTGCGGCGGCCCCACCTGAAAACTGAGTCACAAATCCGCTTGGAAAGCGGAGAAACTCGGTTACACCAATGTCAAAGTCTTTGCCAACGGTTTTCCGGCCTGGATGAAGGTGAAGGGGAATTACGCCTGTGTGGAAGCCACCTATGTAAAAAGTAAACTGGATAAAAAAGAGCCGCTGGTGATCGTCGATTCGCGGCCCAAACGTCCCAAATATGACAAAGGCCACATTCCCACCGCCATCAGCATACCCGATCGCAAATTCGACCAGTTCAAAGACCAGCTGCCGGCCGAGAAAAACACGCTGCTCATCTTTTACTGCGGCGGCTACACCTGAAAGCTGAGTCATCTATCCGCCAGGAAGGCGGGCAAGCTTGGTTATACGAAAGTGAAGGTGTTCTCCGCGGGTTATCCGGCCTGGAAAAAGATTGCCGGTGGTGCAGCGCCAAAAGTTGCCGTCGAAATCAAGGCTGGGGCCGAAGAAGGGAACATCGATATTGCCAATTTTAAGCAGATCTTAAAGGAAAGTCCGGACAGCATTCTGCTCATCGATGTGCGCGATGCCGAAGAATATCAAAAAGGACATTTTAAAACGGCCGTCAATATGTCAGTCGATGATGTAGAAAAAAATGTCAAGACGCTCCCGAACACCAAACCGATTGTCTTTGTCTGCAATACGGGTGCTCAGAGCGGCGAAGCCTATTATCTTGTGCAGGATATGCGTCCTGAATTGAAAAAGGTCTATTTTTTAGATGCTACCTGCACTTATAAAAAAGACGGATCGGTTGAAATTAAAAAAACTAAATCTTAACCCACAAAACCGATAAACCAGTTAATGGCTGCTGGCGTTTGAAGCGACGGCAGCCATTCTGTCGGTTAGATACACATACAGGACAAAACCATGCACATGATCGCTAAAGGGCGTTTTCGACTTGGCCCGGTGACCCTTATGCTGGTGTTTTTGTTGGGTACCTCGCTTCCGGTCGCGGCTGCCCCCGACACCGATTCCACCGCCCCCGGACGAACCATGGCCCAGCAGGCAACCAAATCCAAACAGTTGTGGAATACCACCGATCACTCCAAACACAAAGTTCTACAGCAGGATTTTAAATCCGGGGTGGAGATTACCCGGGCCTGCCTTTCCTGCCACACAGATGCAGCCGAGCAATTTCAGCAGACCATTCACTGGACTTGGCGGGCCGATCCAACAGATACGGATAGACAGTTAGGTAAGGCCGGTTTTTCTTTGAATAATTTCTGCATATCGACCAATAAAATGGCCGACCGCAGTTGCCTCTCCTGCCATCCCGGGTGGGGAAACTCGACCACCGCGGGAATTAACTGTTTAGTATGCCACAGTCGCACCGAAATGAATTGGGATGAGAGCATCGAGGACATTCAGGCTTTTTTAGCGGACGGAGACGACGATTCGGTGGAGATGGCGCGCGAAATTCAGGCCGAATTGAAGCATGCGGTACAGGATATCGGTCGTCCGGGCCGGCGCAACTGCGGCAGCTGTCACTTTTTTGGTGGCGGCGGCGACGGGGTCAAACATGGTGATCTGGATACCTCCCTGGTGAAACCGAACAAAATGCTGGATGTGCACATGGGTGGAGATGGACAAAATTTTGACTGCGTCAGATGCCACACCACGGTTTTACACAACATCGCCGGTCGCGTGTATACGTCGCCGGCGGCAACGCACCGTAAAAGTCTGGTTGAGGATGATCTGGCATCTAAAATTACCTGTGAATCATGTCATACGCAGACACCCCATACGGAGGGATCCAAGGCTAACGACCATACCGACCGTGTGGCCTGTCAAAGTTGTCATATCCCTGAGTTTGCCCGCGTAAACCCGACTAAACTGTCATGGGACTGGTCCCAGGCGGGGAAATTGAAAAACGGCAAACCCTATAAGTCAAAAGACAAATTCGGTAAATACGATTACATGTCGATTAAAGGCCAGATGAAATGGGCCAAGAATCTGAAACCCGAATATTTCTGGTTTAACGGGGTCATCAAGTCCGTCACGGCCAAAGAGGTGATCGACCCCAGTCTATCCGTAAAAGTATCCTGGCCCATTGGAAGCCGGGATGACAACGATGCGCGGATCTACCCCTTTAAGATTCATCGCAGCGTGCAGCCCTATGACAAGATTAATAAACGGTTACTGGTCCCGCTCCTTTCCGGTCAAGATGGCTACTGGTCCACTCTGGACTGGGACCGTGCTTTGCGTAAAGGCCATAAAGCCGTCGATTTGGACTTTTCCGGTCAGTTCGATTTTGTAGAGACCACCTATGTTTTTCCGATCACCCATATGGTGGCCCCCAAAGAAAACGTGGTGAGTTGCACGGAGTGTCATACCCGCGTGGACGGCCGGTTGGCGAAACTGCACGGATTCTACATGCCGGGCCGCGACTATACCAAGTGGATAAACTTTCCGGCCTGGGTGGTTGTGGCGGGCGCCCTACTCGGCGTTTTACTCCACGGTATGGGACGGTTTTTTACCAAC
This sequence comes from uncultured Desulfobacteraceae bacterium, assembly GCA_964530095.1. Lineage (GTDB taxonomy): Bacteria > Desulfobacterota > Desulfobacteria > Desulfobacterales > CAZHA01 > CAZHAH01. Next base: position 33,266 of record CAZHAH010000042.1, read on the forward strand.
GGGAAAAGATAACGCTTATTGATGCCGGAAGTTAGATTTTTCTTAAATCAATCCCGTAATTCTTGATGCGTTTCCAGACAGTTACACGGCTGACACCAAGACGGCGCGCGGCTTCGGACTGGTTACCCTCGGCTTCGCGTAAGATTTGGATCAATGCTTCTTTTTGGGGGTGATCCTCAGCCCGGGGATCGATGGGTTTCTGAATCGCTTTGGGCGGATTCAATACCCGTGGCGGCAGATGTTCAATCCCGATCTCGTCGTCTCGACAAAGGACAAAGGCATATTCGATTGCGTTTCGCAGTTCGCGGACATTGCCCGGCCAGGAATATAAAAAGAGTTGTTCCATGGCCTCCGGTTTAATCCCCCGGATTTGTTTTCCCTTCTTGAGGTTGTTCTGGTCAATGAAGTTCTGTACAATCATAGGGATGTCTTCGCGACGCTTGGCCAAAGCCGGGCAACTCAGGGGGAAGACATTGATTCTGAAGAAAAGATCTTCCCGAAAAAGACCCTCGACAATCAATCTCTCCAAATTTTGATTGCTAGCCGATATAATCCGGACGTCCACCCGGATGGGTTGATGATCCCCTACCCGTTCGATTTCTCTTTCTTCCAGCACGCGCAACAGCTTCACCTGCGTGGAGAGGGGTATATCACCGATCTCATCAAGGAAAATGGTCCCTTCCTGGGCCGCCTCGAAACGTCCGATCCGTAATCGTTCCGCTCCTGTAAAAGCGCCTTTTACATGCCCGAAGAGTTCGCTTTCCAGAAGGCTTTCGTTCAATGCTGCGCAATTGACCTTGATAAAGGGTTTCGCTTTGCGCGAGCCGGCATCATGTATCGCACGCGCCACCAATTCTTTGCCGGTGCCGCTTTGGCCGTGGATCAAAACCGGAGAATCGCTTTGGGCAAGGGTTTCGATCAGTTCAAACAGGTTTTGCATGGCCGGTGCCTTGCCTAAAAGGCCGTGGTATCCATCGTTCAACCGGTAGGTTTTGCGCAACGATTCGATTTCCTGCTGCTGGCGAACCAGTTCGGATATATCTTTTAAGGTTTCCACCGCTCCGATGACCCGACCGTCCGCATCCCGCAGCACGCTGGCATTCTTAATGATATCGATCGCCCGGTGGTCTTTGTCGGCAATCAGGCACTTTTTTGCTCGGACAGTCCCTTTGGAAAAAAGAGTACACCATTTGGCTCCCACTCCTTTCCCGATAATTTCGCAACCGGTGCAATCCAAGATACGGCAGTTTTGACCGATTAATTCGGCAGCGGTATACCCCGTCAAACGTTCAGCGGCCGGATTGACTGCTAAGATGATACCGCGAGGATCCACTACCAGCAGGCCGTCCTGAAGCGTATCGATGATGGTCTTCCAGTGTTTGGCTAATTCCATCGGTTTCATCCTTTGAAAATTGTTAACCTGTTAAGTTAACATGTGTTAATATAACAATCCCCTCCCATAAATACAAGTCAGCTGATTATTTTTTATTTATATAAAATTCAGTAGGTTAAAAAATGAGAAGGCTTTTGCTCACCTTGGCACATTCATTGCTTCGATGGCAAGGAGTCGAGTGAAATGAAATAGGAGAAATAAATGATCAATCACATGAAAAATATATATCTTTATACACGATATGAACGATTCTGGCACTGGATGCAGACGATCCTGATCGTCATTCTGCTCATCACCGGATTTGAAGTCCATGGGCTTTTCAGGTTATTGGGTTTTGAAGCAGCGGTGAAGGTGCATAATTTTGCCGGCAACACCTGGCTGATTCTATTTGCCTTTTTCGTTTTCTGGATATTCACCACCGGGGAGTGGCGGCAGTATGTCCCCACCACTAAAAAGATGTTTACCGTTGTGCGCTATTACCTATTCGGTATATTTCGAGGTGAACCGCATCCATTTCCCAAACGCAAAGATGCCAAACACAACCCATTGCAGCGCCTCACCTATTTATCCCTAGCCGCTTTGCTGCTACCGATTCAGATGATCACAGGACTCCTTTACTGGACCTATAATGAATGGCCGCAGTGGGGTCTTGAGGGCCTGTCCTTAGGGGTTGTCGCCGCCATCCATCTGGTCGGCGCTTTTGCCATCCTGACTTTTCTCATTGTGCACGTCTACATGATCACCACCGGTCACTCGATTTTTACCCATACGCGCGCAATGATCACCGGCTGGGAAGAGGTTGAAGAAAGTGTTGAAATCGAGGCCTGGGAACGCGCCAAACGCGCCACTTAACTCCGGATACCCTAGATCACCAACACCCTGTTCAAATCGATGCCGTATTTCCCTATGCGGTTCCAATCGGTTACCCGGTCGATACCCAGCAGCCGCACCGCCTTGGTCTGGTTTCCATTTCAACAATAGCGGTGCGACGAACGGAGACCGCCCATGTCTATTGATCGCAGAAACTTTTTGAAAATCACCGCCACAATGATGGCCAGCGCCCTGGTTTCCGTAAAAAAGCCGGCCGATGCCGAGAGGATACCGCAACCATCTCCCGATCCCTATGGTTGCCTGGTGGACACCACCCTGTGTGTCGGCTGCCGAAAGTGTGAACAGGCCTGCAACAAACGGCACGGTCTTCCCAAACCGCAGGAGTCCTTTGAGGAGATGACGGTGCTTGAAAATGAGCGGCGCATGGATGAGACATCGTATACGGTTGTCAACAAGTATTATCCCAAGCACATTGGAACTTTGACTTGGCGCACGCGGCCGACGTTTGTCAAGTTCCAGTGCATGCACTGTAAAGATCCTTCCTGTGTGTCAGCCTGCATCGTGGGAGCGCTCACCAAACAGCCCAACGGAGCGGTTATCTATGACGCGGGCAAATGCATCGGCTGCCGGTACTGCATGGTGGCGTGTCCTTTTCAGATTCCGGCCTATGAGTACAACAATGCGCTTACACCGCAAGTTCGCAAGTGCACCTTGTGTTTTGAATATATCAAAGACGGCGGGCTTCCGGCCTGTGCCCAGATCTGCCCCCGGGAAGTCATCACCTTCGGGAAAAAAACCGATCTTTTAAACCTGGCGCACTGGAAAATGAAGAACCATCCCGGCAAGTATGT
>CAZHAH010000043.1:0-36231 GCA_964530095.1 uncultured Desulfobacteraceae bacterium
CCTAACTCTCTATTATTATTGCTTTTCGAAGCCGTTGCAAAAGAGCCGCACCCAATTGAATTTGTCCAAAGTGGAATTCATTGCATCAAGGATCTTGACCACATCTTCATCGATATGCGCAAATGATAGAAACGATGAACCTGAACCAGGGCCGCATAACAAAACTCCTTCTGTCATCAAGGCCACGGTAAATAAGTAATTGACCCTTTTATCAATACCGCAAACAATGTCAAACGTGGGTTTTACATCAGTAAGATGTATCTTGTAATAAGAACCTGCAGTATTCACATAACATCCTATTCCTCTTTTTCTAAAAGATTCTTCTATTTCCCTCGCATACTTTTCGGTACGACTATTTAACTTCTCATATTCACCTCTTTTATTCAGCTTCTCAAAAATTTTCATTGATACAATTGCCCCTGCAGTTCCTAAAGTGTTATCATTGAAGGTGCCTGATTGGTAAACTACTTTACGGCCTCCCCCGAACATGAAGGCCCCAGATGATCCACCACCTAAAGCGCTCATAATATTTTTCTTACCTACCAGAGCAGCAAAGGTCGCTCCTGCGGATATAGATTTGGCAAAGCAAGCCAAATCGGGTATCACACCAAAATAGTCTTGCGCGCCACCTATAGCCAACCTGAATCCCGTTATGACCTCATCAAATATGAGTACTACCCCGCGCTCGTCTGTTAGTTGTCTTAGTTCCTTGAGATAATCGCCTTTTGGAGGAAATATGCCGCCTACACCCATTATTACATCAGTAACTACGGTACCAATATCTTTATCTTCATCGAGCTTTTGCCTGACTGCATTTATATCATTCCAAGGTAGGATAACTGTGTTTGCCAGGGACTCTCTGGGGATACCAGAAGACGTTGAATCTGTCGTACGGGAACCCCATCCGGCCATAAATTCAGGGGCTACGCCATGATAAGCCCCATAAAATTTGATAAACTTATTCTTTCCTGTATAAGCTCTGGCTACTGCAAGCGCAGCCATAAGAACCTCAGTTCCGGTGTTTCGATATCTTACCGCCTCTGCACAAGGAATAAGTTTTGTTAATAGTTCAGCAGCTTCTACTCCTAAAATTAAATTATGTAAGAGCAATCCTCTACTCATTTCCTGCCCAATACTCTCATTCACTTCCGCGTGCGCATGACCCAGAAGTATAGCACCGTAACCGCATCGGCAATCTATATATTCGTTTCCATCAAGGTCATATATTTTACTTCCTTTGCCATGCGTCACATATAAAGGATAGGGTCGCCAGTACCCTCCATCACCAGGTACGCCACCCTGTAGGCTCTGACATGCTTGCCCATACATTTGTCTTGACTTAGGAGTCTTTTTTTCATAAGCCTTAAATACCTTTTTTTCAAGTTCTGCATATTTCTCTTCTTTCATTATGGTCTCCCCCTGATGGCACTAAGAGTATTTTTAAATAGTATTAGCTTAACCAATGCTATGGCCTCCATCCACTACCATTGCCGATCCTGTAATAAAGCTTGAAGCATCCGAAGCCAAAAGTAGTGTAATACCTCGAATTTCCTTTGGTTCTGCGATGCGGCGCATAGGAATTTTTTTAATCATCTTTTGGCCTTGAGATGATTCAAAAAAACGCTTATTTAAATCTGTCAATACGTATCCCGGGCACAGGGCATTTATCTGGATGTTATACTGCGCCCATTCCAAGGCTATCGATCTAGTAAACAGTATCAAACCAGCCTTACTGGCACAGTAAAGGCTGCCGTAGGACAAACCAATGATTCCCGAAATGGAAGCGATGTTAATGATTTTGCCATACCTATTCTTAATCATATGCTTACCAACGGCTTTTGTACAAAAAACATGCCCCTTGAGATTAACATCCATGACGCGGTCCCAGGTTTCAGTTGTCATATCAATTAGCGGACCAATACCCTCAATCCCAGCATTGTTGATCAGGATATCAATGCGGCCAAAGGCCTTTAGGGCATCACTCACAGCATTTTTAATATCATCGATGCTCGAGATATCCATTGGGCAGATCAGAGCACTTCTCCCAAATTTCTGAATGTCATTCGCGGTATTTTCCAGTGCCGCAACTGAGCGAGCAGCCAAGGCCACATCCGCGCCAGCGGCTGCAAGAGTAATAGCCATCTCCCGACCTAATCCCCGGCTTGCACCCGAGACGAAGGCTTTTTTTCCTGCCAAGGAAAATATATCAAGCATGGTTTGTTGCTTTGTCATTTTCAAAGCAAACTTAAATTTCCATTTAATAACTGTTGAAATGAGGCTGCCGTTTTTCTAAAAAAGCCTTGGTCCCCTCCATGTAATCTCTGTTCTTTGTGACTTCATGCACGAAACGCTGGCAAGCAATATACAATTCATTAAGGTACCGTCTCAAATCCCGATTAATCGTCTCTTTGGTAATTCGGAGCGAAGCGGGGGAGGATTCAATAATCTTTTTGGCCAATTTAGCAGTAGACTCTTTTAATCGATCAGGAGGAACGATTCTGTTTACCAATCCAAGTTCTAGAGCCCGCTGGGCGGTGATTGGTGCAGTTGTCATGAGAATTTCATGAGTAGCCTTATGACCCACCAACATTGGACCATAAACTGAGAATATGCCTGGCCACGCCCCAATACGTGCCTCAGGCTGGGCAAACCGTGCCTCCTCTGAAGCGACAGCCATGTCGCTTATCAATACCAACTCACATCCGCCACCATAAGCAAGACCATTGACCGCAGCGAGGAGGGGCTTTTCCAGGTGACAGATTGTATCCACTAACCCATAAATGCAATTTAAAAAAAGCTCTTTAGCGATCTTGGGATCATCAGAAGCGACTAGTTCAGCGATATCGTCCCCGGCGCAGAAAGCTCGCCCACTTCCGGTTATAATCATCACAGAGACCTCATCGTTTGAATCAGCTTCACCGAGGTTTCTCTTAAGTGCTTTCCAAAGAGGCCTATTGAGGGCATTTAATTTCTCTGGTCGATTAAGTGTTATCCACGCAACCCGATCTTCTATCTCATAGAGGAGTTGTTGATTTTCCAGGTAGCTTTCCATAATAAAGCCTCGTGAAATTTTTATTAGTGTTTTTCTAATTTTCAATACTAAGCTAAAGCCCTTTACAATACACCCCTTTTTGAATTCATTAGGCCAGTTTACGAAGTTCCCTCCTCAAAATCTTTCCACTCGATGTTTTTGGTAATTCCGAAATAAATTCGATCTCCCGGGGAAAAGAATGCTTGGACAAAGTCCCCTTTACTCTCTCTTGAATTCTCTTAGCCAAAGGTTCGGTAGGTTTTTCCCCAGATTTCAATACGATAAAGGCCTTGATAATCTCCCCTCTTATCTTATCAGGTTTCCCAACTACCGCTGCTTCAGCTATAGCTTCATGCTCCATCAAAGCGCTCTCTACCTCTGCAGGCCCAACGCGAAATCCCGATGCGGAAATAATATCGTCGGCTCGTCCTTTGAAATAAAAGTACCCATCTTCGTCCATAGAGGCCAAATCACCAGTATTAAACCATTCGCCACCAATGAAGCGTTCTTTCCATTTTTTGGGCTTATTCCAATACATCGAGCTAACAAAGTATGGATGCCACTTGGCGCAAATTAGACCGGTCTTCCCGAGCGGGACGTCATTACCTTTTTCATCCTTTATCTTTACTTCGAATCCCGGAAACGGTTTCCCCATTGAAGCCGCTCTCCTTTTCGTAGATGGATAATTCCCCAATAACATCCCAGCCTCGGTTATTCCATACTGGTCGGAAATAGGTGCCCCAAAATGCCTTTCAAACCAACGTATAGCCTCTATATTGAGAAATTCACCTGCACTCGTAAAGTATCGGACCTTCAATTTGTATTGACTTGGAAGATCATCGCCTGCTGCTATTATAGTTCGATATGTCGTCGGTGCCGCAGAAAAATTAGTGACTTCATACTTTTCCATAATTTCGTACCATCGCTTTGCGGTGAAACGGCCTCCATAAACCAAAAGAGGGTGTCCTGTGCATAATAATGAGCAACCAACTGTAAGCAATCCATAAACCCAGGCAGGATCAGCGAAACCCCATACCATGTCCTCATCCTTCACATTCATCATATATTTCGGATATGGTATGACGGCGATAAATCCCCTATGGTTAATCACTGTTCCTTTTGGAAGACCAGTTGTACCGGAAGTATATTGCAGTATAGCTGCTTCATCCGCATGGGTTTCTACTACCTCAAACTCTCTATGTGCATTCTTCACTTCATGCCAAAAGTTGATATCGCCTCTTCGAACCCGTAATCCCCGATTTCTAGAGACCACTATTATCGTTACACTCCCCAATTCTCTTTCTATTTTTTCAAGCTTCTCTCTATTCTCTGTATCTGTGACGATAAATTTCGCACCACAATCTTTCATCCTATATTTGATGGCTTCAGGCTGGAAAGCTGTATAAAGTGGTACATCTATGGCCCCTACTTTCCAAGTTCCTAAAAAGGTGACATAGGTTTCGACAGTCCGCGGAAGCATCCGGGCAACCCTGTCACCCTTCTTAATCCCCAGCTGCTTGAGTACATTGGCGAATTGAGAACTCAGATTTTTCAGTTCGTGGAATGTAAACTTCTCCTCTTTCCCATCATTTGGGATGCAGATAAGGGCCACCTTTTTAGGGTCATGGGCATGTTTATCCACGGCTTCATGTGCAATATTTAGTCTTTCGGCGGTATTCCAGTTCAAATGCTGCTTCGCGAAGACCTCCCAATCGAACCCCTTGTTAATCTCATCGCATTTATTATTTTCCTCCATATCCTAAATCCCTTTTTTACACCTTGCTTTATATTGGCATCCAAGCATCCCTCCTCCTATTCTGTAATCCCTGCTAAGTATCGAGCAATCTTCTTTTTTGATTCCAGATCATATTCCGAGCGAATTCCTATCTTTTCCATCATGGGAGAGCCGCCTCCATGAACTCCGGCATACAATGCCCAGCCGCCCATGCCAGAGCATGAATAATCTGAAATAAATCGGAAAATTCGATGCAATTTGTCAGTTGATACCCCTGGTTTACGCTGGATATATTTCGCCAAGTCAGGGCCGGTTTCAGAGCTCAACCAATCTTCTTCGGGGGGTAGAGTCGAAGGAAGCCCGCCGGCGATAGATGATAGAATATCGTACTCATGAAAGATGTTGATGCCGGCCAGGTATCTCCCCGTATTGGAGTATATAAACTTTGGCGTATAAATGCCGGAAGCGGTTTTTTTGGCCTTGGCGGCTGCCGCGATGCCGGAAGCATAAACCAACTCACCGATAATCATCAATTCCGATAATTCATCTACAATATGGGAGGCATTGCCTACACCGCTGTAATCAGCTACCAAAGCCGTGGCACCTAGTATTATGTCTGTAACAGCAGGTTTGCATCCACAATAGGAATGGCGATGAAAGCCTGCGAATGTCAGGGCGAGTCTACCCGCAAACTCCCATTGCCCACACATGAATACTCTTTCCCAGGGAATGAACACATCATTAAAAACCACCACAGAATCGGCTACACCGTAATTGTTATAAGGTGCCGTGAGTTCAATCCGTTTTCGGGGTGTAACAATACGAGATATAATTTTTATCCCATCTGTATCCGCTGGGATGGCAAATGAGACAGCCCAATCACCCTCGTCTTTGGTCATTGCCCGGGTTGGAATTACAAGATGCTCATCAACATATGGACCCATAGTAATGTGGTTTTTAGCACCCCTAACAATGATTCCCTTGCTATTCTTTTCGACAACATGAAGATAGAGATCCGGATCCTCTTGCTGGGCCGGCCTGGCCCTTCGGTTGCCCTTCACATCGGTCATGGCCGTACTGCCTACAAGATCACTGGTCTGATAATATTTCAAAAATTCTAGAAAATTTTCATGGTAATAAGTACCTTTTTCATCATCGATTTCCTTGCTCACGACCCCTATGGCGTTTAAGGTATCGGTGGACATGCAGCGCTGGGTACACCCGCCAACCCGGTGGCAGCATTTGCGTTTCATTTCCTGCTGGGTGTAAAGGTCTTCTACGCTGAGGTTTACAGAGGTGAAGCGACTAATTTTTTCACCTGTTAGATGAGATTCCGTTACCAGCAGATCTTTTAATTCCGGATCATTAACAGCATCGAATGTAAACTTAAGCGTATTGATGGGAAGCTTAAGTATAGGATCGTCGCGCTCTATCTTTTTTCCATGTGCGTAAACGTTGGGTTTCATACGTTTCAGTCTTTCGACATATTCCTCGGATGTTTTTAAAGCCATATAAAGCCTCCTTATTCGTCTTCAATTTTTTCTAGCCAAGAGTAATCTAAGCCCCCAGAAATATTAAAAACATTACCGGTCATGTATTTTGAGTTGTCGGAAACCAAAAAATACAAAGCATCCAAGACATCAGATATCTCTCCTAGATTCCCCATCGGGATAATGTGGAGCAATGCAGAGATTTTTTCTTTTTCTAATTTTGAAGGTTTTATTCCACTAATGAATCCAGGTATGATACAATTAATCCTAATTTTCCTTGAGGCCAGCCGCTTAGCCATGATTTTGGTAAGGGCCACTGCTCCTTCTTTTACTGTCTCATAACGGAAGGGGTCAGCATAGCTATCCCAGCCCCATGGGGCTAAGTGGATAATCCCCCTTAAGTTATTTTTAGGGATTCCTGATTCGATAGCGATGGCCAAATCCTTAGCGCACTTAAGGTTTGCTTCTAATTCCATGATTGTTCGATTCTCTTTTTTGAGATCAGCCGGTTCTGTGTAATTCATGCCTAACTCATGAACAATGATATCAATCGGGCCTGCCTCATCTACTATCTTCTTAAACAGATTGATGGTCATCTCGCCAAAATCTTTAGAAGAATATAGAGTCAGATTCTTCTGACCCTTTAGTTCATTGTCTGGAAAATCATGCGAGCCCATAACATCTTTCTTATAAACAACGACCTTTACCCCTTTTGAGATTAGAAAATAGGTAACTGCCTTTCCAAGCTGTGTTCCCCCATTAACAACTAAAGCTGTCAGTCCTTGAAGTGTTTCCGTTAGATGATTTTTAGACAGTGCCGTTATACTTTTTTTATCTAATCCACTAAATGTCAGTTCAAAGATACATTTTTCCATATCTAACCGATTGATATATTCACGTAAATCCCAGCGCTTTACCACCCATGTCTCCATCATCGTCTTTATAAGGTTAGCGGCAGCTCTAACATTAATATTTCGGATTAGACCTTTTTTGATACACTCTTTTAAGACGCTTTCATACTTTGAGACGTGCTGCCTTTCTTTTTCGAGCAATTTATATAAAAATGGTTTATCGAGAACATGAGTTTCTCGGTAAATTATTAGGATCGCATCTGCCCATTGGTGCATGATATTAAATTCACTTCGAATCATTCGGCGAAGTTTCTCTATTGGATCTTTTATACCTTTTATGCTTTTATCGAGGTCATTTTCAGCAAGCCCGTCAATAAACTCATGGATCAGAAAGAAGATATCTTCTTTGTTTGTTACATATTCATAGATATTGGCTTGGCTAATACCAGCCTCATTGGCTAACTCCTTCAGTGTTGTCTTATGAAATCCCTGTTGTGCAAAGAGTTTGATAGCAGCCAATACGATCTGCTCTCTACGTTTTTGTATCAATTTCTTATTTTTCACCTTAGTTTGTATAACACTCATAAAAATAACACCTTCATTTAAATAGAATTAATTAATCAGGATTTTATTTTGTGATGTCTCAAGGAAATTTTAGGAATCAAGCTTTCGGAACAAAGCTACTATCCCGGAACTGAGTCCTATCAATATATATATCGCTTTGCATCGTGAATTGAAGCTTTCGAGAGTATTTTCAATCAATGGTTTGACAGATAATTACAAGAGTGACTATCAACACTTATGATGCAAATAATTAATAGTTTACAAACATTTGCGTAATTTATCGAATGATTGATCAGTTAGCGAATGATCAATCAGTATAATATATTTTATAATATGTCAAGCAAAAAATAATCTAATCTTGAGCTTAAGCTTAAATTATGATATTTGATGAAATATCAATTGGTTGAACACTAATTCGAAAAGTGTAATTGACGCTCGACACTTTTTGCAAACGAGATATGAACACGACTATATGTGAAAGCAGCCACTGGAAATAGAAGCTATGATTAAGGAGGCCATTTTGGGGTTGCTGGATATTGAAAAGATTATCAGATTTAACTAGAGGGGAATGTTGGTGCAGAAAGTGCCGAATGATTTGGGTACAATATATTGTATAGATTGACTTTGCAGATTTATGATTGAAAATGTTCGACGGCAACTGTCCGTTAGGCCAAAAAGGTGGCCCTCCCTCAGTCAATTTACCTTTTGAATATCGTAAACCCCACTTCCCGTAACAAACTACCACAAAGTATCCATTTTGGAGTATTTTTCAGAGTCAAGATATATGCCTAACACCGAAAATATATTATAATTCAAGATAGATAACGAATATCGTAACGTCGACAACTCAATTCACTCAGAAAATTCAGCTTACGGGTAGGAGTTCATGGTTCACATAAAAGCAGGATAAAGGGTGAATTCAAGTTGCAAGCGCGCCATGGATAGCGCTATATTCGAATTAGGATCAGTTGATAAATCTTGAAGTTATTGCAATATATTAATGTTAATGACATCACCGGATAAACATACGGTACCGCAGAGCGAGGGGGTTGACCACGGGCTGGTAGCGATGTTCCTTAGGATGACCCCAGAAGAAAGGATCGTGGCCAATGACAATTCCCTACGCACCATTTGGGAGCTAAAAGATGCATTCAAGCGACGGAAGAATCAGACCTCGGGTCGCAGACCTGAGCGCACTGCTTGAAGCCCTCACAAAAGCTGGCATCGACTTCATTGTTGTGGGGGGGCTTGCCGCTGTAGCTCAGGGAGCACCTGTCACTACTATGGATATGGATATCGTGCACCGGCAGACGAACGACAACATCGAGAAGCTCCTTGCCTTTCTTAAACAGGTCGATGCCATTCATCGGCGGCCAGACGACAAGCTACTGGAACCAGAAAGGCGTGACTTGTCTGGCCGTGGACACGCCCTTTTTGCGACACGTTATGGCCCGCTGGACGTACTCGCTATGATCGAAGAGGGGCGAGGATACGATGATCTACTCCCCGATACGGTCGAAATAGAGTTTAGGGGGCACAAGGTGCGGATGCTGTCTCTCAAGACGCTCGTCGAACTAAAACAACGCTCCCGCGATCCCAAAGACCGTCAAAGGCTCCCCCTCCTTGAGGAAACGCTTCGCCAATCAAGCAAAAACGACGGCAAGGATTCGTAGTCATTGTGCAGTGGGATATAGAGGTTCTCTCCTTTTTCCCTATATCTTCATTTAACCGCCGATGGCACGCATGGCCCGGCCAAATACCCCCTGCGCTTCGGCTTCACTCAGGCGATGGCCCCGGGGTTTTTGGGTTGCCGCACGCCTGAAAACATTTGTGAGTTCTGCCAGTGAAGCCCCGTTTCGCAAAGGCCGCTTGATATCGATCTCTTCCATGGCAAAAAGACAGGCCCGCAGCTTACCATCGGCCGTGAGCCGCAGCCGGTTGCAGGTGCCGCAAAAATGCCGTGTAACCGGCGCGATAAATCCAATTTTCCCTTTTGCGCCGGACAGGGCACAGAGCTTCGCAGGTCCGTATGTATCTGATGCCGGTATGATCTGAACTTCACCAATCTTTGTAATCTTTTTCATTACCTCCTCTACCGGCACAAATAGAGATTCATGTTCGCCCAAGGCCCAACCCGCGGTCGGCATCAGTTCGATAAAGCGGACATGGTATGGTTTCTTTAGCGTTAGGCAGGCGATTTCTGCAACCTCTTCATCGTTGATGCCACGCATCACTACGGTATTTATTTTAATGGGGCGCTTGCCCACCGCTTCGGCTTGGCAGATACCGGCAAGGACCCGGGACAACAAATTATGGCCGGTTATCTTTTCGAAGCGCTTTGGTTTCAGGCTGTCCAGGCTCACGTTGATTCGTCGTATTCCGGCATTAAATAAATCCTCAGCCATTTCCGCCAAAAAAACACCGTTGGTGGTAAGCGCCAGCCCTTTTAACCCGTTTATCTGCGAAAGTTTTCGGCAGAATCCGACCAATCCCCTCCTTATCAACGGCTCTCCACCGGTAATACGAATTTTGGAAATTCCTGCCAATACTGCTGCTTGCGATACTTTTAGGAGCTCCTCATAAGAAAGAATTTCAGAACGGGCCTGATAGTCACGACTCGAAAAAGGGGTGCAATAATAGCACCTGAGATTACAATGATCCGTAACGGATATTCGCAGGTAATCGATTCTTCTCCCGTATGCATCAACCAGTTGTGTCATGTTAAAACTCCATAGCCGGAAGTCTTCAGAAACGGCTTTAAACTTTTTAAAACCGTTTCTAGGAACCTTTGCCGAAATGACAGTGAGGATAACTGCATTCCTGGCAATCGCGGCAAAGCCCTCCATGGCCGAGGAAAGCCAGTTCCGCTTTACCGATTTTTTCACCCGTCAAAATCCTTGGCAGTACCAAATCGAGAACGGTGATGCGATGGTGCAGACCACAGGCCGGCACTCCCAGAATGGGAACATCCCCAATATAAGCGATCAAAAACATGGCCCCCGGAAGTACCGCAGCACCATAGTGAAATTCTTGGGCTCCGGCCATACGGATCCCTTTGCGGGTAACATCATCCGGATCCACGCTCATGCCTCCGCTGAGAATCAGCAGATCGCACCCGCGATCCAAATGGGAATGGATAGCCTCACTGATCGTTTCTGCATCATCAGGCGCAAAAGTCAGTTCGGTAACTTCAGACCCCAAGGCCACGATTTTTTGGGTCAAAATGGGCGCAAAACGATCTTCGATCAGGTTATGATAGACTTCATGGCCGGTAATCACCAAACCTCCTTTTACTTTCCGCAGCGGTTTCACCGAAACCACGGCACCGTTTTGGCACGCAATGTTTGCGGCGCGTTCAATGGGCGCTCGTTTCATCACCAGGGGAATGGCGCGGGTCGCAGCCACCTGTTCGCCCTTTTTGACAAGCGTATAGCTGTGTAGCGTGGCGCACATGACCTCATCTACCATGTTGAAAGCGACCAGCGAAGCGGTATTTATCATTAAAAGACCGTCTTTTTGGGCCAAAAGTTTGATTTTGCCCTCACGGGGGTTGTTTTCCCAAACAATCCCTTCGCCGGCCAGTGCTTCGGCCAAAATGGCCGCCGCCTGGTTTTCATGAATTTCATCTTGTGCCAGGTCAATAAGATACAGGTGGTTTTTGCCCAGTTTTTGCAGATGACAAATATCTTCGTTACAGACTGTATGCCCCTTATGAAACGCGGCACCTTTAAATTCGCCCGGACGAATTTCGGTAATATCATGGACCAGCTCATGGCCAACCGCGTCTTCAACTCGAATGGTTTTAATCATGATAAAGCCTCCTTGTGATTTTTTTCACATTCGGATTTAAGATCATCGATGGGAGAAAACCCTTCCAAACGGTATGGGCTAGTGAATGGTTGGGAAATTATGCCATCAGTCGAAGCCGGCGACCAGTTCATATCTTCCCAGAGGATCTCTTGGGGGTCGGTATAATAAGCACCCTGCGCGCAGGGTTTGCAATAAGGTACGCCGTCTTTGGTAATTTCACGTGAGTCTCGGACAACTTGACCGCATTGGTGACAAAAAACCTTACGCCGCGTCGGACCCGGTAGATCAAACTCGCTCAGTTGGACATCCACTTCTTGGACGCGAAAGAGAACGCTGTCGGGCATCCGTTTATAAGCTTGTAATTGCTGGTCCGATTTACGATCAACTTCAGGCGCATAAACAGATGCCAGATCGCGGGCTTCTTCGGTTGACAGCACACGAAAGGCCCTTTCAGTCTCAAGATTGATGAAAGTCGCAGCCATGATGCCGTAATCCATAAACTTCAGCGAACGGCGCCCCAATTTTACGCCGGTCACATGCGCCACGGCATCCGCCGTGCAGCGATCCATCTCCACGTAAACGATCAGTTTTTTAATCTGATCGTGACGCCGCGGCTCATCCAATCCGATAAGCCGACAACCCAGCATGGCCATGCGCACCCCCACCACCTGACCCGGACATATATGTCCGTGTGTCGCGGCCGAGCTTTTTAAGAGCGATTCAAATTCTTGCATGGTTTCTCCTGACAATTGACATATGTTAAAACTAACATAAGTGCGGGCAAAAAAAAAGTAAGCGTTCTCGGGTTCACGGTTCAGAGGTTCAGAGGTTCAGGGTTCACCGAAAATCTGAACTGTTGATTCGTGATTTCATCATTTGCTCACTGGCCTCCAGGCAAGGTCACCTTAAGCGAGATAACCCTGAACTGTGAACGTTGAACCTGTGAACGCCTAAAAATATCCTTTATGGAAACCTTCGCTTAACAATCGCAATCTTCCTCGACGGAGATATTGATCTGTGCCGATGCTTTCTCCCCGTTTTTGTCTTCCACCATCAGGGTAACACCGTAAACCCCTTGGGTGAATGTGTGTTGTGCCTGTTTGCCTTGTGTGCTCTCACCGTCGCCGAAATCCCATTGTAATACCTTGACTTGACCGCTTCCGCCCCAAACCATCGCTTTGAATTTAACGGTGTAAGGGGCGTTGCCGCGGCGATTACGTACACCACCGATTTTTACTTTTAAGGGACCGCCGGCAGATGTGGATTCATCCTCGATCAACAGGCTGCCGCCCATTTTCTGGGAGGTTTTTTTCAAGGCCGCCAACAGCTTGCTGGTCATAGGCGAAGGAGCGATCAATTTACCTTTCTTTATTCTGCCCTGATGCTCCTCTTCCACTCTGATCTGGTCCAGCTCGGTCTCCATATTTACCGAGCCGATGAGAGCAAATACCTGCATCTGCTCTTTTGAAGCACTATATTTCAAGGCGAACTCGGCCGCCTGGGCCATGACGACAAATCCCTGCACATCAATTTCAAAGTGCTTAAATAGATGTTCGGGCACCTGGGCTTTGGCAAATATTCGCCCTTTCTCCAACGTCAGGTAGGTTTTTTCCATCTTGCGATCATTTTCAAACGTAACCCCCCGAACCGTAACGGCACTTTTAGGGTAAATTTTGAGCATGGTACCGTTGGTCCAGGTCAAGGTGGCGGCCGCCTTGGGCGGGGTGACGATCTTGTCGCCTCTTTCAATGACTTCCCCCTCCTTGAGAGCCGTTCCATTACGGGTGACGGCCCCGTCAACCTGCGTCGCCCTCACTATCGATGCTTCCTGAGCGCATACCGGCCCGGAGCCGGAAAACATAACCACAGCAGTTATAAATGCCAAGGTCAAAAGATATTTCAAAATTTTCATATGTATTATAACCTCCTGCTATTTTTTTCGAGTAACACCATGAATCAAAACACAAATTCAGCGCCGATCAATATCTCGGTTGCCGCATCGGGATCTTGACCATCAGGTTGTTGATAGGCCTCACCCGGGATAAAATAACCCAGTTCTGCATACCCTTCCAGGCGCTCAAAAATGGGAAAATGGATATTCAGATCCAGCTCCCAGCCGATGTCGTTGGTTTGGGCGGTGCTGGTAGCCGTGCCGCTGCTCCAATCGCCGACGGGGCCGTGGCCGATGAAAACGCTTTCGGTGGTCCACAGCTTGGTTAGCGCGATTTCGATGTGCCAATCGTCGCGCGGTTCAAACTCAGCCACCGCGCGCAGCAACGACACGTTGGCCAAATTACTGTCCCACAGCCAGATGCCGGCGTTGAAATCCTCACTGAAAATATTGCCGAACTTGCGGCGATCACGGCAGACCCACAAGGCGTTGAAATCCTCGACCGTGCCGGTGGTTTCGGAATCCTCAGCCCGATTGCCGGTACCCCGCGCAAACTCCAATCCGATCGAGAAATTTTTAACCGGCCCGACTTCTCCTAAACGATAATCGCCTTTCAGCAACACGGCGTGGGCGTTGATATTCCGTGTGTCCGAGTAAGAACCGGTCACTGAAATGAGATCGGCTTGATACGCCAGTCGGTCCACCTCACCGTGGACGGCCGCGCCGAGATAGAGGGGCTCAAAATCGCCATCACGCGGCGTGGTGGATTTGTCAAAGTCTTTGTCGAGATTAAAATCCGGATCGCCAAAACCGCCCCGGTCATAAACCTTGAGCACATACGGCGTAAAGGCGACCTGTTTGTTCGGCTTAATCTCTAGATTGAAATACCAGCCGTCCAGTTTGTTGGGCAGGCCAAAGACGGCGCTGCGGTCGCCGGCCGGCGGTCCGGTTTTGAGAAAATCCGTATAATCGTTGTAGCCGCCGCCCAGCGCCAGGTAGGCCAGTTCCGGAGTGACCCGGCCGAAGGGTGTTTTGCCCAGCGGATAAACCAGTTTCAGCCCATCGGTAGGACCTTGCAAAATAACGCCGCCGTGGGGGTCGTCGATATCTTGGCGGCCGGCCTTGATCATCACCGGACCGGTATACTGGACGAACAGCTCGCGGGCAAATAGTGTATTGGCGGTCAGAAATTCGCCCCAGCGTTCGAATGTACCCTCGGTACCCTCTTTCCAGTCGAAGAGAAAGTTGCCTTTATCCAACACAATCTCGGCCGACAACGGTCCGTAGGTGGCCTCCACACCTATTTGAAAGCGCTGGTCTACAAAACTGGTATCATCATATTCCCATAATTGATTGGGATTGTTCAGATGCAGATTATTTCGAATATTATATTGCAGCTTGTATTTGCCGCTCAGTTCGATTTTAGCTTTGCCCGCGGTCTCTTCTTCGACCTTGGCCCGTTTGGCTTCTTCCTTGCGGCGCCAGGTCTCCAGCTCTGAGACCCGACGGCGGGCATCCTGGTCGCGGCCCCCGGCCGCTGCTTCTACTTCCGGTTCTTCCCATTCGTCATCATCTTCGACAGTTTTTGTTTCCGCGGTAATCGCCGGTGGAGCCGCATCTTCCGTCTCGGCGGTATCCGTTACCGGCCCGGTAGGGACCGCCGCCCTTTCTTCAACCAGCCGCCTGACAATCGCTTCAAGGTCCGAGACGCGTTTTTCCAATTGCCGAATGTATGCCTTTTCCGACGGATCGGACCCTTTTTGACTCTGTTCTGAATCGGTCGATTCACCGTATGCCGGCCAGACAGTAAGTGCGGCCAATAAACCAACAAAAATTGTGACTATATAGATGACAGGCGGTTTAGCGACTGTGGGCTTCATCTTTGGTCCGCTCAATGGGTCCGTAAAGATATTTGATCTGGTGGGTTGTGCCGTCGGCGTGTTCGATTTTATCCACCGGACGGCCCAGTGCATGACAATCGACACATACCAGCCGTTTCAACAACGGTTTGAAGGTGTACGGATTTTCGGGGTGGACCGCTTCGATCAAAGCCGGATTGCCGTGCGTATCGGCGCGTACGATAAACTTTTTTAAGTTCTCATACTGCTTTAGAAATTCGTCATTCGCCACGATTTTGCCTTTCAAAACGGTCGGTGCATGGGCGGGGGCAATCATCTGAGCCCTAATCATCTTTTCCAGTTTATCCAGTTCCGTGAGTGGACGAGCGGCCGGCACAATCACACTTTCGCTCCACGCTTCATGGCAGGTTAAGCAGTTAATCTTGCGAAGCTTGTTGAACCGTTTGCCGTCCTCCACGGCAACCCGCGGCGAAGGGGGGATAAGATCGTTGATGAGACTGCGGTTCAACCATTGCAGGTCTTCCTCCATCCGCGTTTGCAAATAAGTTGTTCTGAGGCTTTTGGTCGCAGGGCTGAAATCCACCTTGCCTTGCAATCTGGAATATAAGTCCGGTTTCCGCAGCATCTTATTGATCTCGCTTAACAAGACTTTTTTTTCATCTTCGCCGATCAATTGGGGGAAAAGACTGCGGATCAACAATTGCATTTCATAGCTGAACGGCAGATCATCCAAACGCGACTGAAGGGCTCTGACAAACCCCGGCCAGTCCTTGACCTCACGAACGGCGAAACCGATGGGGGGGATATCTTTTCCGATTTCGAAATGCACCAGATGGGGATCGCGTACCTGCTTTGGGGTTTGGTCCGTTTTTTGTTTGGCCCAGACCCAACCGATGCCGCTTGAAGTAACCCATGCCATAGCGATAATAAACGCACCGATGGATAATAAACGCTTAAATGTCATGATTTTTCTCCGTTGCCATGGGTTTGAGCAGAAAGTGCGGCGATGTTTTGGCGTTCATCCGCCATAAACGCCATCATCAGATGCGCCATGGCTTTATAAAATTGCATTCCGGTCACGGCGATGATCTTCTCGCAGCATTGATCAATCCATTGCAGAAGGTGATCGTTTAAAAAATCCCGCTGCAATCTAAGACATTGCTCAAGTTTTGCGGTCTCATCTTTGCGGTGCAATTCTTTTTCAAGTCCGCATAGAAACTGCATGAACTGAAGTTCGACACCGATGTGGTCGGCCATCTCCACGCAATCATCCATGATTTCAGCCTTCGCGGATTTGTAGAAGTCACTGACGGCTTGGGTCACCCGCCCACCCATACGTTTTCTTTTATCAAGATAGAAGGCTTCCTGGGGAATGACATCGGCGGGCAGCTTGAAAAGTTTGGTAAATTCGGCGGTCAGATCGTTCATCAATTCAGGGATGCCCGTTGCCTCGTGGACGCATTGCTGCAGTTCACGAAAACCGTTGCCGCCATCATCTGTTGCGAATGCGTCTAAGATACGGCCGTCTTTGATCATTTCAACTACTGCCTCCGAAGGCGGTTGCAAACAGATCGCGGCGAAAAAAGCGTACATTTGTTCGCGTTCTTCAGCCAAAGTCGTTTCGGTTGGTTTTTTCATGTCACTACTCCACGCTGGTCAATAGCTCCGCCAGCCGATTTTGCTTTTGTCCCTGGTCGCCACATAACGGGCAAACATCGGGCAGGGGGCCGATAAATCGTGCTTCACAAACGCGGCAAGTTTTTTTGGTGGCTTTAAAAAGCGGGGTTTCCTGTTCTTCCAGCAATCGACTAAGCCGTACCTCGTTTTTCGGTTCCAAAGCACGATGGATACAACTCTGGTAGCAGACACCACAGTTAGTACATTGCCACGCTTTAAAACCAAGATAAAATTCCTCTGTATCCTCTTTGAGGACGATGGCCCCCGTTGGGCAGAGGATCGCGCAGACCCCACAACCCGTGCAGCGCGCGTCGATTTCGATTTCGGCCAACAAGGCCCTGGCACCCGGCACCGCCACTGTTTGCGGCGTATGGTATTGGGGCAGCGTGTTCAACAGGAGGGTCCGTTTCCGGTTTTCAGGTCGGGCCTGAAGCGTTTCGTGAAACACTTCACCCGTATCTTGCGGCGGGTCTTGACCGGTCAGAGCCGGGAGCGCCTCAGCCGCCGTCTCCACGGCCTTTATACCTACGGCGCTGAGAAAACCGCGGCGGGACACTGCTTTTTCCGGCCCTTTGGGAGCCGGTTGAAGCGGCACGGGACGGATTCGGATTCGACTCGAGTCCACGCCCGTTAGCGCACAAAGCTGCTCGGTAGAGGCGATCACATGGTCTAAGTGAGATGCGGTCTTGCGCCAGGCGCATTCGGTGCACTTCGGTCTTAGAATTTCGATACCATCCGCGCCTGCTTTCAATGCGGCCAGCAGCAATCCTTCGGTCAGGCGGCTGAGGCACGGCAAAAGCATATCTGCCTTCTGGTCCCCGCGCCGGCAACTGACATGCAACCAACCGGCAGCAGGTGAACCGACCATTGATTCTATTTGAGCAGAGAGCTTCTCTTCTTCGAGACCGTCCACCGCCAGGGCCCCATTGGGACAGGCGGCCGCACATACCCCGCACCCGAGGCAACGGTCCGTTATTTGCGCCCCTTGAGGGGTGATCCGGACGGCATCCACCGGACATACCTCATGGCAGCGAGCGCAGTCCGATTTTGCCGTCCGATAAACCGAGCACAGCCTCTTTTCAAGGTGTGCTTGAAGGCCATTCACCATATCCGCCTCCCCTAATTTAGAGATTGGCGATTGTTGATTGGCGATTGAACTACTTTCAACAATCGAAAATTCCATAAGTATTCTGACTCCTGACTGATGGATTTTCTGTAACCGTTCACAGGTTCAGGGCTCAACGTTCAGGGTTAGGACAAGGGCAAAATTGAAGACCTGAAGCCCGGGGCAAATATGCAACCTTGAGCCCCTGAACCTTTGAACCCGTGAACGGCTACGATTTTCTACCCAAAAACCTATTTCGAATAGATGACCGAAGGTATGGTCCCGGTTGCGCCGCCTAGAAAGACGCGTTTGGCCCGTTTTTCCCGAATCATGGTCACCAGATCGTTGATTTCACCGAAAAAGCGGGTCTTGGCGACACAGGTCTCCACACAGGCCGGAATTTGTCCTTTGGTCACCCGATGCACGCACAGGGTGCATTTTTCCATAACGTTTGCGTCGGCATTGAACTGGGGGACCCCGTAGGGACAGGCCCAGGCGCAATACCGGCAGCCGATGCAGCGGTCCTTGTTGATGAGTACGATGCCGTCTTCCTTGCGCTTGGTGATGGCACCGACCGGGCATGCCGCCTGGCATGCAGGTTTCCCTCAGTGCATGCACGGCATGGCCACGAAATAAACGCTCAAATTGGGTTTTTTGCTGGGATTGGTGAATCGACCTTCTTCCACCTCGATCACCCGGTTGTAATCCAAACCCACCGGCGTGTTGTTTTCGCCTTTACACGCCATGGTGCAGGCATGACACCCGATACAGTATTCGAGGTCCACCCATATGGTATACTGTTTGGGTCCTTTCTTTTTAAAGGCGCCTTCCACGATTCCCAAGGGTAATACACTATTCATTTCGGTCATGGTTTCTCTCCTTTGCTAATTATAACCTCTCCACTTTAAGAGGTGTTGCGAAGCTTTGCGTTCCTCCACCGATGGGATCCATCAGTCCGATATTTTTCAACACCGGATCGGCCATATACAGCGGGTTGATCGAGAAGCCGGCACCCACCCGTTCATCGAAGGGCTGCACGTCCCCGTCCACATACCATTTGCGCGCACCCGCGCCGAAACGCCCGTACGAGTTGCAGACCGAAAAGAGTCCCGGCCGGATGCGGCTGGTCAACCGGACCTGAAACTTATACCACCCGTCGCCCATAGAATTTATATAAAACGGATCGTGTTCGCTGCTGGGTGATTTCACTTTAACCCAACTCCCGGTGGATAGGCCCAGTTTACGGCCGTCGGCCGGATTGAGCTCGGCATAATTCTGGGGTTTGATGGAGGCCAGCCAGAGGTTGTTCATGGTGCGCGTGTGGCAATGAAAGACATCTTTCCAGGTATGGAGCTCGAAGGGGTATTCCCCCCAGGTCTTGGCGTCGATGGGCTGTTCTCTGCAGTCAAACAAATCCCGGTAGGTTGGCAGGCCATCGAAATGTTTACCGGTCATGCTGTTTTTGTTGGTTGCCACTTTTTCCTGATAGGCAAACATGCCGCGCACCGGCCGGCCGCCGGGGAAGGTGACATAGGTACCGGAGGTATACGCATCCGTATACTGGTCGGCCGGGTTCTGGAATTTGCCGCCCAATTTCACAAAGCTGCTGTTGGGATCGAGGCCGCTTTTGAAATCTTTGTGCTTGTAATATTCATTCCAGAAATCCCATGAATTGTGAATATCCACTCCCTTGCCTCCGCCGTCCTTGCCGTAGCCCGGCAGGCCGCACTCCTTGGCCAGCATAACGAACATGTCGTCTGCCATTCGGGTATCCGGACGTATGGGGCGGTAATCGTGGGTCTTGGGGTCGAAGCTGCCCACCACCGGCTGGCGCAATGCCCACACCCGCGTTTTGACCGGCGGGTAGGTCTTAAAGCCGCCCACTCGTTCCAGATACTCCGTATCGGGCAGGATGTAATCGCACAACATGCTGGTCTCGCCCATATAGGCGTCGATGGAAAAGGTCAGCGGCAGAGCCTTCAAATCCAAAAGCGCTTTGCGCACCTCCGCATTGTAGGGCATGGTGTAATAGGGATCGTTGTAGTAATTCATATAAATCTTGATGCGGTAGGGGTACCCCTGCCTGACCGATGAAAAAAACTCCGGCGTCACGCTCCGGCGCGCCAAAGGATACCAGGGACGGGTGGGGGTTTTTTTCTGGCCTTGATATTTGGCCTTGTGGCGTACCACCGACACCCCCTTGGGTTTGCGCAGTTTTCCTTTGACACCACCTTTATACTTGGCATGGCCCGGGATAAATCCGCCCTGGCGGTCGATGTTGTCCACCAGCATGTTGATGATGCAGAGGGCCTGTCCGTTGTGGTAGCCATTGGTTTGCTGCACGGGGCCGCGGAACATCTCGATGACGGGCTTTTTAGCGGCGCTGAACTCGTCGGAGATGCGTGCAATCGTGCCCTGGGGGACATCACATTTTTTTTCACATTCTGCGAGATTCATTTCCCGCGCGCGCTCCTTGAGCAGCCGAAAAACCGTCTTGTAACTCACGCCCTTGATCGTGACGCCGGCATCCAGATCGGCCGTTTTTTTGACTTCATGGGCCATTTTAGGCTCGCCGTTGACCAGCACCACATATTCGCTCTGACCGAGTCCGGCCTGTTTGCCGGTCAGATAGGTCATCGGTGTTTGAGTGCTTACCAGGTAGGTCATGTCGCTCCAGTTGCGGTAACCCTGGCTTTTGGCTGCTTTTTCGTTGGGAATCGAAAGATACTTTTTGGCATACCGTTTGTTGTCGATGATCCAGCGGATCATTCCCACCAGGAAATAGGCCGCCGAGCTGGGTAAAATCGGGATCCATTCGCCCACACCGTTGTGGGTGGCCTTGGCCGCGGCGTTGGTAAAGCGCGGATCAATCACGACATGCTTGAACTGCTTGGCATAGGGGCCCTGGCGTTTGCCGTATTTCTGCAGGTAGCGCGCCCGCGTCTGCATGGGATAATCGGCCTGGGTCACGTTGGAGCCGAAACTGACCAGATAGGTGCAGTACTCATAATCGCCGTAGGCGCCTATTTCATAGGGCGGCAGGTTCAGCACATCCTCGACAACATTGTAGAATGTTCCCGCGCAACGGCTGCAGTGATTGATCATGTTGGGCACCCCGACCGCGCCTTTGGCAAAACGGGGCGTCATGGGTGACTGTTCGTTACGACCGTGCGCCCATACAAACTGGTTGCGCTTGGGCCCATAACCTCCCGGGGGGGCTTCGTCCATGAAATCGGAGTCCTCCGGTCCGATGGGTTTTTTGTTGTTGGCAACCGATTTGAGCCCTTCGAGCACCCGGTTTTCCTCACCCGGAACATTGGCGAAAAGCTTGCCGCCGTGGCTGATCTCCTTGATGGCCTGATCCCAACTGATGGCCTGCCATTTGCCCGATCCTCTGGGACCCACCCGTTTCAGCGGGTGCTGCAGCCGGAAGGGACTGTAGAGGGCAAAAATACCGGCTTGGCCTTTGGGACACAGGGTTCCCACATCCTTTCCGCCCGGACCGGCATCCAGATCCGATTCCTGAACGATGGGACCCTTGGCTGCATAATCGTAACAGTTGGGGTGATAAGGGTTGCCGTCTAGCTTCACCAGTTCGCCTTGCGCCACCTTGGCCTGAATACCGCATCCGCCGTGGCACATGAGGCACACGCTGCGAACCAGCTTGACATCCTCATCCGGCGGGTTGGGCTGTATTCCGGCTTTGCCGATATCCCAGTCCTCCGCCTTCACCTCCTTAAAATTGGACATGACGGCAGTGGCGGCGAGGGATGCAGCCGAGAGTTTAAGAAATGTTCTTCTTTTCATTTTCCCCTCCCTTTTATTTAATGGTTAAGGTTAAATTCGGATACAGATGATAACATTTGGATTTTAGTCCATCGCAGACCGAAACTTTTTTTCATCCGTGTCCTTCTTCGTTCACAAACCTGATATCACCGTACAAGACCAAAATAGCGAATTTGGCCATTAATGTATAAAACAGGGCCCCGGCCGCCCAAATCCCCACCGTAATAATAATTTCAGACATGCTGGGCCAGTATTCGTAGATCTCCCCCAAGGTGTCCGGAACAAACCCGGGAACAATCAGGCCCAGGCCTTTTTCGATGTAAACACCCACAATTACTAATACTGCGCCTGCATTGAGGAACAGGAAATTTTCGCGGATTTTCGGTATCAAGAATATAATAAGGGCAGCCACATTAAAGACCAAGGCCGTCCAAATCCAGGGAACCAGCTGCATTTTGCCGTGCAGACCGAAGTAAAGATATTTTATGGGGGTCACGTGGATACTGCCGGAATAGAACTCTTTAAATATCTCCGCCCCCAACAGAAAGATATTTATTGCCATGGCATAGGCCACCAGTTCAGCGATTCTAAATATCGCTTTATCCTCTATTTCCAATCTTGAAACCTTTCGGATGACCTGAAACAGGATGATCATAATGGCTGGGCCGGAACAAAAGGCAGACGCAAGAAATCTTGGCGCCAGGATTGAAGCATTCCAGAAAGGCCGGGCTGGAAGTCCATTATAAAGAAATGCGGTTACCGTATGTATGCTTATAGCCCAGGGTATTGACAGGAGAATTAATGGAAGAATTAACGATAATTTGTACTCTTTCCCGCTTGCAAGCCGGTATAACGCATACCCTACAAGAATTAGATTTATTGCAAGATATCCGGTTAAGGCGATAACGTCCCAGATTAAAAGAGAGGCGGGAAAGTTCATGCTGCCAACGAGGGGCAGGAGATGCCATACTCTTATGGGTTGACCCATATCGACCGTTACAAAGAGTATGCACATGACAACCGCGCCGATCGCTAGCATTTCACCGAAAAGCACGATTTCCTTAATGGGTTTAAAATTATATAGATAGGCCGGAATTACCAGCAAAACGGCTGCCGCGGCCACTCCTACCAAAAACGTGAAATTGGCAATATAAAACCCCCAGGACACCTGGTCACGCATGGCGGTTGTGATTAGGCCGACATTAAGCTGACGGATGTATACAATGATTCCAAGAAGGATCAACACAGAGAGGCTGCCCGTCCATATATAAAAGCTTTTTCCGCCCCTGCCTGTCTGGCTTAGCGCTTTAAAGAGATCGCGTATTATATCCTTCATAGCCATGGATTCCCTGATGTGTTCCAAAAAAGTAATAAAACTTTGGAATCGTATTCAAATCTTCTTTTAGCCTGAAAACCCGCCTTTTTTTGATGATTTTGCGGATCTCACTCTTGGAATCTAGAAGGTCTCCGAATTTTCTGGCACCGACAGGGCACACCTCGACACACGCAGGGTACCTGCCGGACCTTGTTCTTTGAATACAGAATGTGCATTTTTCAACCACCCCTTTATAACGCGGTCGGTTGCCCAGATAGTGTGTATCGCTATTCATTTCTTCTTTTGGAATGCTTGGTCTGGCCCAATTGAATCGCCTGGCATTATAGGGACAGGCGGCCATACAGTACCTGCAACCGATGCACCAGTTATAGTCAACGACGACGATCCCATCCGGTTCCTTCCAGGTGGCTTTTGTTGGACAGACCTTAATGCAGGGGGAGTCCTCGCATTGTTGGCACTGGATCGGCATATAAAAATAACCTTCTTCAGGAACGAGTTTGGGGTCATAATATTTTTCTGCATTTTCGAGATCCATCCACTCTTCGCCTCTCTTAAACCGCAGGACACTTATCCAGTGAATTTGCGGGTCTCGGGACTGGTTGTTTTCACCGACACAGGCATAAACGCACCTTCTGCATCCAATACAGCGTGAGAGGTCAAGACCATACCCAAACTTGACCCCTTCAATGGCATTTGTCGTGCTGATCCGAATATCCTTTTTATGTTCTTTGAGGGCTTCTTTTTGCAGCCTTGCAATAACCCGGTCTATCTCGTCATCGTTCATCTCCCGGAAGTGTTTCTGAAAAAAGGCCTCCCATATCGATGCGTCGGCCGTATTTCCAGGGATAGTTGTGCCGGCCAAGCCGAGCGCGGCGCCCTTCAAGAACTTCCTCCTGTCAATCTTGATTTCCAGCGGATTTTTACATATTTTTTTGGACATCGGTGGCTGATCTCTATTTAGTTTTTAGTCTAATCTCTAAAGGCCTCAGAGGTGCAGTTTCAGGCACAACCGGTATTGTCGTTATTCGATGGGGGACATGGGGGTCATGGCATTGAACACAGGGTCGGTAAAGTTTCTCTCCGTTCCACATTCCGGTTCTTTTTCCTGTGATGCCAGCTTCCCAACTTAGAAGTTCTTTCCCGTGACACTGCCCGCACTGGTCGTTAGATTTGTCAAAATCTGCCAATTCTTTATTTAATAGTTTTAATTTATCCCGATTATCAGCGTCATGACAGTCCATACACCACAGCTTCGCCTCACCATGCTTTAAAACAATGCCTGAATGATTCACTTTGAGTTCTCTCTTCTTCTTATTAACAGGCACATTGTCATGACACCTCGTGCAGGGATAGATCTCTTCTGAAAGTGTAATAATGGGTGTAATATATCCCTTCCAATCGCCTGCAGCTGGCTTACTGACTATGAGGGTGGCTAGTAGTCCCAGGAGCATTAAGGCGATATTTTTTTTCATTTTTAAGATACTTTCCAATGGGTCGGACGTAGAAATATGACTTATTCAGATATGTTTAGACGGATGGTTCAATTATATAAAAAATATTAATTACCTTATCTTTAGCAAGAAAGATGCCATTGTATAATTCTGTTTTGATATCAGAAGGTTGTCAAGAATAGGACAATTGGGGATGAGCTTATTAAGTTGCAGATTTGCAACTTAAGTCGGGGTGATGTTGCAAAGATCTAACCTGAAAAGAGATTACAGAAAGCCTTGTGATATGCTCTCAGCAGTAAAAAGCTTTTCAATCCTGTTTTGGTGAGGAATCAGAGTCGGAAATGTTGTGGTCCTTTAATTTACGCCAAAGCGTCTCACGACTGATGCCGAGCTTCTGGGCCGCCTTTTTCTTCTCGCCGCCGATCTCGTCCAGAACGCGGAGAATGACTTCCTTTTCAAACGCTCTGACACATTCTGCCAACGGAAGATTGTCCCAGACATAAATTGGCTTGGCCACCTTTTCCCGGTCGTGTCGAATTTCCTCGGGCAGGCAGTAAAGTCCGATCGTTTTGTCTTTACAGAAAATGGTCGCCATTTCGATGGCGTGCACCAGTTCCCGCACATTGCCCGGATAATCGTAGGCCAGCAGTTTCTCCTTGGCCGGAGGTGAGATAGCGGGAGGTTCTTTTTTCATTTTGCGGCTGAAGCGTTTTAAGAAATGTTCCACCAGCAGTGGAATGTCTTCGCGCCGCTCTCTTAAGGTGGGCAGAGTTACAGGTAAAACATTGATTCGGTAAAAAAAGTCTTCCCGGAATTTGCCGGCTGCGACTTCTTGGCGCAGTTTTTTTTTGGTGGCAAAAATGGTGCGGACGTTAACCGTAATTCGCTCATTGCCGCCGATCCTTTCGAAGGTATGTTCTTCAAGCACTCGTAAAAGCTTGGCCTGGATAGTCAGCGGGATATCGCCGATTTCGTCTAAGAAGATCGAGCCGCCGTCGGCGATCTCAAATTTGCCCTTACGACGCCTGTCGGCACTTGTAAAGGCGCCCTTCTCATGACCGAAGAGTTCGGATTCGAGCAATGTTTCCGGAATCGCTGCGCAGTTGATTTTAATAAGCGGCCCCTTTTTTCTCTCGCTCAATTTATGAACGGCGTCGGCTACCAGCTCCTTGCCCGTACCGCTTTCACCATAGATCATGACCGACGAATCGGTTTGTGCCACGGTCCGGATAGTGTCAAAAAGAGCTTGCATGGGCGGGCTTATGCCGATCATCCGCTCAAATTCTTCCCGTTTTTTGAGCGCTTCTTTCAACCGGACATTTTCGATCTCTAAATGGCGCTGTTTGATAAAGCGTTCGATGACGATTAACAGCTCATCCGGTTCAAACGGTTTGGATATGTAGTCATAGGCGCCCTCCCGCATGGCCTCCACCGCCGTACTTACCTCTGCAAAGGCGGTAATGAGGATCACACCTGTATCGGTCGAAATGCTTTTTACGGCTTTCAAAACCTCGATCCCGTTGGCCCCTGGAAGTCTCAGATCTGTGATCACCAGATCAAAAGCCTGCTTTTCAAAAAGGGTGATTCCTTCCTGACCATGTTCGACGCTCGCCACCTGGTAGCCGGCATTTTCAAGCGTATAGGCAATACCGAGCCGCATGGAAGGTTCGTCTTCGATCAAAAGGATTTTCAGTTTTTTCATCAATCTCCCGCCCGATCACCTACGTTCCGGTTTGAGTCCTGCGTATTGATCGGAAATATTAGAACCGATCACCTTTTGAGATAGGGGCACAGGTTCCAGCGGCAATTTGATCTGAAACGTCGTTCCTTGCCCCACCTGGCTGTTCACACCAATGAAACCACCGTGCTTTTCCACGATCCCCCTGCTGACCGAAAGTCCCAGGCCGGTCCCCTGTCCCAGCTCCTTGGTCGTAAAAAATGGATCGAAGATATTGTTAATGATCTCAGGGGTGATCCCGCAGCCATTATCCTCAATCGATATGACACACAGATCGCCTTCTACCCCCGTGCGGACGGTCAAATTCCCGCCACGGTCCAGGGCATGGATGGCGTTCATAAAAATATTCATGATGACCTGAGTCATTTTGTTTTCATCAACCATTACCCTCGGTACCTCAGGTGAAAGATCTTTAATCAGTTTGATATTATGCTTGGAAAAGCTATATCTCAAAAGCAAAATCGTCTTCTCCAGTAGCATGTTCGGATTGACTGTTTTGCGCTCAGTTACCGTGACACGGGAATAATCGAGCAGTTGATCGACGATGCGCTTAATTCTGGCGAAGCCTTCATTAACGGCATCGATAAGCTGATTTTGTTTTTGCGGATCCGTGTCGCCCTTCATTAAATTTTTAAAGCAGAGCGATATACCACCCAGCGGGTTGTTGATCTCATGCGCCACGCCGGCGGCCAGCCGGCCGATGGACACCATTTTTTGGTCTGTCCCAGCACTTCCCATGTCTTTTTATGTTCTTGATCCGCCTCCCACAGTCTTTTGAGCATCCAGAAAAAGCTGTTTTGCAGTTTTCCCAGCTCGTCCCGCCTTTTTTTGAATTTGAAATCTCTCTGTGCAAAGTCACCATGGGTACGAATGCCGTCCATGGCGCGCGTCAACCGAATAACGGGTTTGGCCAGCACTCTGGCTCCGAAACTGACAATTAGGAGCGAAATAATCGAAAAGACGGCCGTAATCGTATGGATCTCATATTTGAGGGCCGTAATGGATTCCTGCACCTCGGCGGCGGATATGCCGGTCCGCAAAACACCCCATCGCTTCGTATCGATGTTGAGCGGGGTCGTAATGGTAAGTAGCGGTTCGCCATGCTGTTTGCCGTAGGCAATATCGGTTTTCAGGTTTTTAATCGCACCCCGTACCGCGACGTCTTGATAAACCTTACCGAATTCGGAAATATTGCTGTGGGCCTTCACGCGCCCCTGTGCGTCGAGGACCGCTACGTACCTGACTCTGTTATCCCGCTCAATTAGATTCATGATGAAATAATCCAGATAATCGACCAGATCATGATTGTCCATGATGCCCAATTCGTTATAGACCATGACGTTGGTCAGCATCAGCCGGCTGATCTCGGCCAGGACTTTACCCTGATTTAAAATATCCTGCCGGTATAATTTCTCTTCACGGGAAAGCACAATCAGATTACCGATGGTCGTAAACGTCAGGATACATATGGAAGCCGTCAGAATAAACTTGCCTTGGAGACTGAATATCCATCTTTTAAGCTTAGACATCATGGGCCTCCTCACTAAGGTATCTTGATACCTTTTTGCCTTAAAAAATTGATCATTTGACGGATGGCATCGTAATCGGAATCATCTGCTTCGACAAATCCGTATTTGAATTCTTCATCCCATTTTTCCATCATTTGGCGGGCGGCGAGATCGGAATAGTCCAATGAAAGTAGCGCCTTTTTTATGGCTTTGACCAAATCCGGCGGCGCATCGGCCCTAACCGCGATGGGGAGTCCCGGGATAGGATCGGTGGTTGCAATCACCTTAAGCCCTCGGTTCATAAAGCGCTTGGCGACCGCATCGATCACCGCGCCGGCGTCGAATTCCCTCCGCAAAACCTTTCGCGCAACCGAGTCATGATATCGGAAATTTTCATACCCCTTCAAATCTGAAAGTTGCATGCCCACTTTGGAATAAAGGTGATACAATGGGGCCAGGTTACCGGAGGTTGATAACTTGGATGCAAAGGCTATCGTTCGGCCTTTTAGATCAGCCAAGGTATTAATATCCTCATTGGATTTGTGGGTAATAAAGACGCACCGGTAAAAGGGCCATCCGTTGGGTCCCACCGGTTTCAAAATCGGTTTTACGACAAACTCTTTTTTGGCCTCAAGATAGGTGACCCCACCCAGCAAGGCCACCTGGACCTTGTTGTTTTTCAGAAAATTGATGATGTCGCGATAATTTTGGCTAAGCTTCAGCTCGAAACGATACGGCGTGTTGGCGCTAAGATAGTTCATCAGCGGCTGATACTTCTGATACATCACGATGGGATGGTACAGGGTTATGGCGCTAAAATATATGGCTTCCGCGGGTTCTTTAGCGTCCGCCGGAGAAAAGGGAAGCAGCAAGATCAAAAAAACCAAAAAGATAGCCTTGAAATTCATATGTATGCCCTCATCGAAAAAGAAAAAGACTTTGATCAAAATTAGCGTCTCCTTTGTTACATCTAAAATTTAGCGATTTTTATCAAGAACAAATAGCTGAGCAAGGGTTTCACATTTCTTCAGCCACTTCGATTAATAGGATGATCTCTATGACGCTGAACGAAGAGACCGATGAGAATGATTTCACAAGGGAGCGGGGTGTCGATTCGGTTTTAAAGCTTGAAAACCCCGTGGCAAAAACTCAGCGGATACGGTCGAGCCGCCGCAGAAAACCTTCACGCCTTCGGGCACCCAGATTCCAAAAAAAGAACGTCTTGACATCCGGAACACCCAATTTTTTCGATTAAAAGCCCCAGCGCAGGCCGCCATAGGCATTGGTGTCATTCTGGAACTGTCCGAAGAATGTATGCTCAGACGCTCCTATAAAAATATTCCCGCCCACTTCGACCGCCCATACGTCAGAAATTTTGTAGTGGGCCTTGGGACGGAGATAAGCGTCGTTATCCGAAGGCGAATAATAGGAGAATAGCGACAGCCTCAGGTTTTGATTGAATAGGAGCTTGGTCAACCGCAGGGTCAGCACATGCCGGTAGGCATCTTTTTTGGGTCCGCCGACCATGTTCTGCGCATAGGTGTCGTAATCCAGCATCCCTTCCAGATAATACTGGAAACCGGCCGTAAGATTTTTTCCCAAATCCCGCTCGAAACCGGCCAACAGCCGAAACTCGCTGTTGCGGGTAAAGGGGTCACCGCCGTCCGGATCATCGCGCGAGTCGTAATAGCCGATTTCAACATTGCCGATCCCGCCTCCAAGGGGGGTGCGGGCACTGGCACCGTAGACCGCCAGCCGGGGATAAACCAGCTTCAAGGCTGAGGTATCGATCCCCTCCGGCGTTTTCCAGAAACCGTAATAACCGTAAAGGGCGAATTCGGTGCTGCCGGCTGTTTTCGAAAGTCGCAGGGCAATCTCGCTGTCTTCGAAAAAGGAGTTCCGCTCATGATCGCTAAAGATAAAATCGTTTCCGGCGATCCGGCCGGCAACGGGATTCCAGTAGGAAAGCCGCGAGCCGTCAATATACTCGGATCCATTAAAAAGGGGTGCATAAACCAGATCCAGATTGGCAAAATCAGTAAAAGCGCTAATTTTGAGAGCATCCGCCGGGGCCTTCAGATATTCGTCGTCCCGGCCGATAAAGAACGCCTTCCAGTCTTTGGGAAATAGGTCGTTGATAAATAGGAGATCCCCGGTTCCCCATGTCAGCGTCTGGCGGCCGATTTTCATATCGATTATGTCAAGGGGCGAAAAAGCCAGGTTGAACTCCCGCAGCTCGCCCCGTCCTTCCTCCTCTACAAGATCTCCCGTCAGATCTGTTTTAATTTTTAAGATCGCGATGTCAAAATCTTTACCCACATCAAGCTGAAAGCGTCCTTCCGATATGGACGTCTTTTTTTCATACGGATCTTCCTGAAGCCGCCACCCCTGGCGCACTTCAACAAAACCGTTCAGTTCAATACCGTAGTCATCGTACAGCCGGTCCTGAAGGGGAGATGCCAAGACGGTCCCTGCTGAGAAAACAGCTATAAGACAAAGTAACGCTATGATCGCCTGCCGGTGGGCGTATTTTGACATGTCCTTTGTCTCCTCCCTGATAGAAATATTATCTTCTGGCCTCCTTGGGGGGACGACGCAAATAACGTTCGGTAAAAACCTTATCTTTGAGATCGATATTATATTTGATATTTTTAAACTCTGACACGGTTTGGCCGCCTTCCAGTAGATCCCGCACGCGGGACTTGATCACGGTGGGTATGCCCTGAATGGGTTTGATTTCCAGGGCTTCCACCATCCGGTATTTGCGGTTTTGGCTGTCGATATATTCCGCCCTGACCGGCATAAACGTCTTTTTGTCAACCCACACGGTATAGGTTGAAAATTCCACACTGGCCGGATTTTTAGGGATGTTTTCGATCACGTAATGGGCATCGGTTGTTTCTATCAGCTTATGGTGATCCTCGCTAATTGAGCGGCCCGAAACATCTTCGTAAAAAAAGTGAGAACCCACAAAGCTGGTGCGCTTATCTGAGGCTGCAATCCTTTTGACCAGGTCCAGGGCGGGGAGGTAAAGCCAGCGGTCATCGTCTTTTTCGATGAATTTATGCACCATGAATACCATCTTGCGAACATCGGACGGTTTTTTAAAGTAAACAAAAAATTTCTGTGGGCCACCATCGGCCACATCTCGCCGCAGAATCACAAATGTCCGAATCCGTTTGCGGCCTTGCGGATCGGTGATACGCATGTGCACCTCGGCCTTTCCATCCTCCCCCCCGTAATAGGCGGTCAGGTTGGCCCGGTTGACAATTTCGTCGATACCCGGACTCTCGGCCGCCTGCAATCCTGCCACACCCGCCAGGCAGGCCGCGATGACGATTGTTCCCATGATAATTTGTCTGATCATTCCATTCCTCCCTTTTTAAACGGGTTGTTCTTTAAACATCCATTTCACAAAAACCGTGAGCAGGGCCGGTAGGATAAACATCGTCCCGATTCCCGAAATGGCCATGATACTGGCCAGAAATATGCCGACCGTCTGATACGGAACCAGCGACGCAAGGAGTAGCGGCGTAAAACCAACGGCGATCACGATTACGTTGCGCGTTATGGCGCGCGCCGGTTCCTCGAACATTTCCGCAGCGGCGGCTTTCCAGGAACCTGTCTTTTCATATGAGCTGCGGGAACGTTGCAGAAAATGGATCGCAAAATCGACGGCCAGGCCCAGGGTCAGGGAAGACAGCACCGCCACAGGCATATCGTAGTCCTTGCCGACGATACCGATTATGCCATAGATCAGTGTTATGGTGATCGTCAGCGGCACCATGGCCAGCAGCCCCCACAAAGTCGACCGAAAGAGGATCGCCATCATGATAAAGACCACCACAAAGCTGCCCAGAAAAGACTTAAGCATCCCGGTGACCATTTTATCCTGCCAGATGACATTGAGATAGGTCAGTCCGGCCCAATTGTGGGACAGCGGAACGGGCGCTGGGTTCTGGTTTATGAATGCTTGCACATGTTTTACGGTCGCTTCCATATCTTTGTTGTCGCCGTTTTTTAGCTGGATCCAGATATTGGCCTGGGTATAGTCCGGCGTGACCAGATGCCAGAGATCGTCCGGTTTGTGGCTGTTCTGAAATGAAATCAGGGACTGAGCCACGGCGTTTTGGGTATCCGGTATCCGGAAATATTTGGGATCGGCTTCAAACAATTCCTGGTAAACTTTCTTGACGAGATCGGCCACGGAATTGCTCTTTCCAACAACATTTAATTGCAGCAGATGTTTCTGAAGGTTTACGATGTATTGCAGGACATCGGGTCTCTTAAAGATCTGATCCCGGTTTCGAACCTGCTCTATTACATCCCAGCCGTCAGCCCATAAATCGTACTCGGCCTCCGGTGCGGTATCCATTTTTTCTTCCCAAAACCGGTTTAAGGTTTCAAAAAACATTGCTTGAGAATCGCTTGCGTCCCTTGCCTTGTCGAGCAGGTCCACGGCCTGGCGGATTACGAGACGGTTGTCTAATTCCGGGGCCGCATTCAATCCTGCTTTGATCTCCTTTACCGCACCGTCCAGATCGAGCTTATCCTCCGCCCCTTTCAGGACCAGGTAGGCTTCGTAAGTGCCGCTAAGATGATGATTCATTACCCGGTCGGCGATCCGGATATCATGATTTTTCTGAAACCACTTTACCGGATTATCGTTGATTTGAATTTTAGCGATGCCGTAACCGGCTACTCCCAAAGCAATGATGCTCAAGATCAAGATCAGTTTGGCTTGGGAATAGCTGAAGCCGCCCAGCCAACGCAATTGACGGGATAGAAAAGCGTCATCCCCCTGCCCTTTTGCCGTCGATTTGACTAGGCCCAGATTCGCCAGCGTTTTTTCCTTTAGCATCATGACATAGGCCGGAACAAAAAGGATGGTCAAAAGCCAGGCCAGCATAATTCCGAAAGCCACAAATATCCCAAAAACCCGCACCGGGGGAATCGGGGTCAAGGCCAGGGAGGCGAACCCGGCGCTGGAGGTCAAGGACGTATAGAGCATCGGCTTGAACAGATGCTTCAACACCTGCTCAAGGGTTTTGCGCCGGTTGCGGACCTTTTGGTACCGGTCAAAAAATTCGGACAGGATATGGATGGAATCCACAACGGCAATGGGCATCAGGAATATGGGGATCATGGAACTCATGATATGGACGGTATTGCCGGTGCCGATCAGCAATCCCATGGTATAGATCACCGATAGCATGGCGATGATCAAAGGGGCGATAATCAACTTGAGATTTCTGAAAAAAAGGAGCATCAGCAGAAAGATCATCAGCATGGCAACGGGTGCGGAAATAGCCATCTGGACGAACATCTCGACCCCGAAAGTATCCTCGGCCACCGGGAGTCCGGTGATGTAGAATTTGTCATCCCCTTTGAAGGTGGCGATTTTCTCCAGCAATCTGGCTCGCACGTGATAGGCAAAGTCCTTGTAAGTGATCGGGAGATAGATCGCCACGGTCTGGCCGTCCTCCGAGACCATGGTTCCTTTAAGTAGTGGATTGGAAAGGGCCCTGTCACGTATTTTGAGAGCATCTTCCTTTGTGCGGGGCGGTGAGGGCATCAGCCACTCAAAACGAATTTGCCCCGGACCGGCCTGATCGATGGAATCGACCGTGCCGGGCGCGATGACATTGCGCGTAACCACCCGCCTGTCCGGGTCATCGGGGTCCGTCAGATTCATAGCGAATTCGGTCAGTTCATGAACGCGCCTGAGGGTGGCGGGATTAAAGACGCCGTCCGGATTTTTTTCATTGACAACCCCCAGAACCACCACATCATGCAGCGTAAAGTCGTTTTTGACCTGATTGTGGAAAATGCGTACCGCTTCTTCTTCAGAAAGCATATTCTCAGGATCGGTATCGACTTTCACTCTGACCATCAGCATCCCTAAAATGAGGGCAACTATGATCATGATGACGGTCACCCGCCTGGGGTTATGGATGGAAAATTGAATCATTCGGTCGTTGATTTTCATTTTGGAGTCTCCTTATCATTTATTACAAGATAAGCTTTGCCGCGTATCAACCAATTTTACCAGACCATAAGAAATTCGGTTATAGATAAAGTTAGCATCTTCGCGCGATTTGATAATTTTCTGATTGCGCAATTTTGCAATCATCCACCCCGGTTGATCGGATACCGGCCGGTATCTCCCGCAAAAGGTAAAGCCAACATCCAGCGCAGCGTCTGGCGACCGGCGTCGCGGTAATTGGAAAGCCCGATGGTCATATTCGCATGACCTTTGGCCGGCTGGTCGCGGTATGTGCCAAATAGCCGGTCCCACCAGGGCAGATTGAACCCAAAATTACTGTTGGTTTCACGGATGATCACCGAGTGATGCACCCGATGCATATCGGGCGTGACGACAAGGTATCTCAGTATACGGTCAATCTTTAAGGGAATATTAACATTGCCATGATTGAACATGGCCACTCCATTTAAGAGGACTTCGAATATCAGTACCGCTGCAGCCGGAGGCCCAAGTGCTGCCACCACCGACAATTTAATGGCCGTGGATAGGATGATCTCCAGCGGGTGGAAACGGAGTCCGGTCGTCAGGTCATAATCGAGATCTGCATGGTGCATCATGTGCAGACGCCACAAGATGGGAATGGCATGAAACATGACGTGCTGAAGATAGATGATAAGATCAAGCACGGCGATTCCGACAACCAGTTCCAGCCAGAGCGGCAGATCGAAATTGTTTAAAAGACCCCAATCGTATTCGCGGCACTTGACGGCCATTTCCAGCACCAGGACCGGAAACAGTAACCGTACCAGAAGCGGGTTGATAATAATAATGGTTAAGTTGTTTGTCCAGCGTCTCTTTTTAGAGGTGGTCAAGGCGCGGCGTGGCGCCTGAAGCTCCCAAAGCGCCATTATCACGAAGATACCAAAGAAAAAAATAAGCCGTATAACAATTTCATTGTGCATGTTCTAAGCCTGGATGTCTCTTTTCATTTTTTCGAATTCTTCCTTATCGATCTCACCATTCGTTTATAATTCTATTGTTCCATGTTGAGCATCTATCCACTCACCAACCGGCCTAGAAACCCCTTTTTCGGTGGTTGCGGTTCCGGAAGTCCCAAATGATCACAGATTTTAGCCGCTATGCTGTGTTCATCAATGTCGCGGCCCTTTATGAGCAGCTCTTCTCCCACTACAATCGCCGGAGCAGCAGGCAAACCCGATTCCGAATATTCCGCAGACCGATATTCTTGATGCGATTTGGAAATAGTTTCGATTTCAATGTCGTATTTTTCACCCAACCTGGGCATCATCTTCTTGAAATGTTTTCATGTCTTTCCAGGGGGTTCGTTGAGAAAAAAACTGACTTTCAGCATAATTACCTCCTTTAAAATCGGCGCAGGCGTTTACATAGACTAAGATCTTAAAATTTATGTCAAGTTTCAATATATTGTGATGCTTGATTCAAGTAGATACTGGATACTGGTTTCTGGATACTGGATCTAAAAGGAATTTTATTAATTTATCCAGCATCGAGCATCCCCGCCTTAGGTCGGGATCTTCGACCAGCAACCAGCATCGCGAAGCCTCGTCGGTTTGAGGCGGAGCTTCGCTAGAAATCATAACGAACCGATAAATGAATATTGTCATTTTTTTCGAACTGCCCCAGAAATGTCGTATTTTTCTCACCACCGAAAATATTCGCACCCATAATAGAAGATAGATTATCCGATAACTTATAGGACACCGCCGGCTGAATCAGATAATCAGCATCTACCGGGCTGTAGAAGGCGAACAGGGACAGTTTCAATGTCTGGTGTTTAAGAAGTTGTTCCATCCGCAAAGTGATGGTATCCCGATATGCTTCCTGTGGCGGAAATCCCGCAGGAAGCGAATTTTTATAAGCGGCATAATCCTCCATGATCTCGCGATAGTACTGGAGGCCAAGGGTGAAATCCTGCCATATCTGTCGCTGGTAGCCGACTAAAAACCGAATCTGGGAGTTGGGGATGAAGGGATTTTCCCCATCTTCATCCTCCCGCGAGTGATGGTAACCTGCCTCTAAGCTCAGAATACCCTTGGCCATACTTCCCTGGGCACTAAAGCCATAGACGGAAAGATCGGGCCAAAAGGTCGTCACCCGTGATGGCGCGGTGGTGTTATCTGGTTGCATACTCGGTGTTTTCCAGAAACCTTTGTATGCATAAGCTGAGACATCGAAGGCTTTAATCCTTTTATAAATCCGCAGGGCGAGTTCGGAATTTTCAAGGGTGGTTTCAGGTTCTTCCACATTTCGTGATGTAACATTCGAAAATGGATCAAAAAGGAAAAACCGTTTAGCGGTCGGGATATTGTCCGGTTCAAAAAAAGGGACAACCAGAATCTCCATATTGAGAGTTTCTGAGGAGTATCGGGTG
>CAZHAH010000044.1:0-36101 GCA_964530095.1 uncultured Desulfobacteraceae bacterium
AGTGTTACCCACTCTTTGTAATTTTGTTCGGATTTTTATTGACCTATTACAATTAGGAATTTCAATTAGACCAAAATAAACCAAAGCTAATGCAAAAATGAATATTAGAATGTATCTGCAAACATCAAAATTTGCAACGAAAGGGATCCTAAATGCAATCACACGAACGGGTCATCGTGACAGGGGGCGCCGGATTTATCGGATCACACCTTTGTGAGCGTTTGCTTAGTGAAGGCTGTGACGTATTGTGCATGGACAATTTTTATACCGGCAACAAGCATAATATTCTCCATTTGCTCGGAAATCCTTTTTTTGAACTGTACCGCCACGACATAACGTGGCCGGCTTATGTGGAGACCGATGAAATTTATAATCTCGCGTGTCCGGCCTCCCCGGTCCATTACCAGTTCGATCCGGTCCAAACGACAAAAACCACCGTCCACGGCACCATTAACATGCTGGGAATTGCCAAACGCTGCCAGGCCAAAATTCTGCAAGCCTCGACTTCAGAAGTTTATGGTGATCCGGAAATCCATCCTCAGCCCGAATCGTACCGCGGGAATGTAAATCCGATCGGTCCGCGCGCGTGCTATGACGAAGGCAAACGCTGCGCGGAAACGCTGTTATTCGATTATCACAACCAGCATGGGCTCAAAATAAAAGTCGCCCGTATCTTTAACACCTACGGCCCCCATATGCACCCCGACGACGGCCGCGTTGTATCGAATTTCATTGTTCAGGCCTTGACGGGGAAACCGATTACCGTGTTCGGAGACGGCTCGCAAACGCGCTCTTTTTGCTATGTGGATGATTTAGTTGAAGGCTTGGTGCGACTGATGAACACCTCGGATGAAATTACGGGCCCCATGAATCTGGGCAATCCGAAAGAATTCACAATCTTGGAGCTGGCCCAAAAAATAATAGATCTCACCGCCTGTAAATCCGAAATCATCTTTAAACCGCTTCCCCAGGATGATCCCAGACAACGTCAGCCGGATATTGCCTTGGCATCGCGCCTGATCGATTGGAAACCGCAAGTTTCGCTAACCGAAGGTCTTGAAAAAACGATTGCCTATTTTGATGACATCCTTGGCACGCCTCTCGATGCACGTCCTTTTGGGACGGATCATGAAAACAAATAGGGACCCATGAAACGTAAAAATAATTGTATCCTGGTAATCGGAGGCGCCGGTTACATCGGCGCCCACATGTGCAAGTTGCTGGCCCAAAAAGGCTATCATCCCGTGGTGTTGGACAATCTGGCGCGAGGGCACAAAGAGGCAGTTAAATGGGGATCTTTTGTGGAAGGCTCCATGGCCGACCGGGCGGTCCTGAAGAATATTTTTACTACTTATCGTATCGATGCGGTGATGCATTTCGCCGCATTTTGCTATGTGGGTGAGTCGGTTGAAAATCCGAGTATCTATTATCGCAACAATGTGGCCCATACCATCAATTTGCTCAATTTAATGGTCGAGGCAAGAATCTCCAATTTCATCTTCTCGTCTTCTTGTGCCACATACGGAGAGCCGCTTGAAATCCCGATCACAGAAACCCATCCTCAAAACCCGATTAACCCCTATGGCCGGAGCAAATTGATGGTCGAACAGGTGCTGGATGACCTTCGTTCAGCCTATGGATTTGAATCGATATCGCTGCGTTATTTTAATGCCGCCGGAGCGGATCCTGAAGGCGAACTGGGCGAGGATCATCGCCCTGAAACCCATCTCATTCCACTGGTGCTTCAAACGGCTCTGGGTCTCAGACAAAGCGTGCTGATTTTCGGCGATGATTATGCCACTGAAGACGGGACCTGTATCCGTGATTATATTCATATCAACGATCTCGCCCAGGCTCATTTACTGGCAGTGGAACACCTTCTAAGCGGTGCTCGTGGAGGCGCATTCAATCTCGGCAATGGGGACGGCTATTCGGTGCGGCAAGTCATCCAAACCGCCCGGCGTATCACAGGAAGACCGATTCCCACTCAAAATTCACCCCGTCGTTCCGGGGACCCTGCAGTTTTGGTCGGTTCAAGTACCAAAATCAGGCGTCAATGGAATTGGCAGCCTAAATTCCCGGACCTTCACTCGATTATCGAAACCGCCTGGGAATGGCACCGGAACCATCCAAACGGTTTTACAGACTAACCCTTTTTGCCATACGGGTCAGAGTTTTTATTTGCCACACGCCACCACATATCTTACCCCTCGCTCATTCTTTTAACATCTGCTAATTATTATGAAAAATTTGTGATCTTGTATTTTTTTCTTGACACTTCCCTAAAAATGTACTTTTATTCCTTAAAAGTGGATCAAAGTGGATAATTGTGAACTGAAATGTTTCGAGGAAGCTCATTTCATACCATCGATGCCAAAGGGCGAATCATCATTCCGGCCCGGTTCCGTGATGTTATTCGGAGCGGAGACGGCAATGGACTCATGATTTCAAAAATGGATACGGCCCTTGTGGCCTATCTGCCTGACGAATGGCATAAAATTGAATCAAAAATCTTAACCCTGGCTGAGAAAAGTCCGGGCATGCGTCGTTTTAGGCGCGTTTTTATCGGGGGCGCCTTTGAATGTTCATGTGATAAGCAAGATCGCATTTTGATTCCGCCAACCCTGAGACAATACGCTGAACTGACACGCGAAATCGTTCTGGTTGGTGTTTTGGACCATTTTGAAATTTGGTCGCGTGCGAAATGGGAACAGGAAAATATCACGCTTGAAAAAGATATGCAAAAAGAGGAGGTCCGTAACGAAATTGCCCAATTAGGATTATAATCTTATGCTTTACCAGCATACACCCGTAATGCTTGACGAAGTGCTTAAATATTTGAGCTGTAGCCCCGGGAAGACCTACGTTGATTGTACCCTGGGTGGTGCCGGTCACGCCAAAGCCATTTGTCAAAAAATTGTTCCCGGCGGATTGCTGATAGGGATAGACCAAGATAAAGCAGCCCTTGATAACGCCTTGGCGGCGCTTAAACTCTATGCCCCTAATATTCGTCTTTTCCACGACAACTTTATACATCTGGCGGCTATTCTTTCAGAACTCGATATTGAAGCGGCCGACGGAATCCTCCTCGATCTGGGCTTGTCTCTGAATCAGATTACACAAAGCCGGCGTGGTTTCAGCTTTAACAAAAATGAACCGCTTGATATGCGCATGGATGTCCGAACATCTCTTAGGGCTGAAGATATCGTTAATACCTGGGACGAATCGAAACTTGCTAACACACTAAAAACTTTTGGAGAAGAACGATGGGCGAGACCGATTGCCCGTAAAATTGTAAAAACCCGTAAAAATAGACCGATTCATTCGAGCAAACAATTATCGGATATCGTCACGGCGGCAGTTCCAAAGAAAAAAAACAATCATTCTAGGATTCATCCGGCCACGCGGGTGTTTATGGCGCTCAGAATTGCTGTCAACCGCGAACTCGAGTATCTCGATCTATTTATGAAAACCGTGATTCAGCTCTTGAAACGAAATGGAAGGCTGTGTGTTTTGTCGTTCCATTCACTTGAAGACCGAATTGTCAAACATCGCATGAAGCAGCTAAAGGCGGATTGTATCTGCCCTCCGGATTTTCCGAAGTGTGTTTGTGATAAAAAACAGATGGCCTCGATCTTAACCCCAAAAGCGATTCGGCCCCAAAAAGAAGAGTTACAGTTCAATCCCATGGCCCGAAGCGCCAAACTACGGGTAATCGAAAAAATCGCCGAATACGAAGAGAACTGCCGGCCGCCGTCCAAGGCCGCTGATGTCGAGTAGAACCGATGCCAAGAAAGAAGCCAAAGCGTCAAAAGCAGTCAAAAGCGACCGGAACATGGATATTTTTAATGATTTGTTTGATTGGCGAGCTCTTCTTTTATACCTGGTGCCGAGTCGAATTTGTGCGCACCGGATACGAAATATCCAAGACGGCCCAAAACCATCAAAGCCTTTTGGCCCGGCAAAATAACCTGACGATTGAGTTGGCACGCTTGAAATCGCCTCACCGCGTGATTCAAATCGCCAAAGAACAGCTCAATTTGACCATGCCAAGCCCCGGGCAGTTGATTGTAATTCAATGAGTTCTAAAAAGAATCAAAGAATCGGAATACGTATCTTAATCATCGGCGGTTTGTTCAGTCTTTTTTTTGTCATCATCGGGGCTAGAGCGG
Source organism: uncultured Desulfobacteraceae bacterium (assembly GCA_964530095.1). Classification (GTDB taxonomy): domain Bacteria; phylum Desulfobacterota; class Desulfobacteria; order Desulfobacterales; family CAZHA01; genus CAZHAH01. The sequence goes on from CAZHAH010000044.1 coordinate 4,173, forward strand.
TTGCCTTACAGGTTTTTCGAAGCTCCATGCTGTCCCAGAGAGCAGCCGATCAGTACGAAAGATCGGAGACTTCACAGGGCAAGCGAGGGACCATATACGATCGGCACCATGTTGAGATGGCCATCACCATTGATGCCAAATCTATCGGTATCTATCCCCGCAACATTGTCGACAAAAGGGCTGCCATAAGAAATCTCTCCAAGGCATTGCAATTGAATCGTTTGGTTTTAAAACAAAAAATCGCCTCACGCAGATCGTTTGAATGGGTCAAAAGACAGGTCACGCCCAGAGAGATTAGCGCTGTCCGCAAATTAAATATTTCCAGTGTCGATTTCATACCGGAACATTCGCGATTCTATCCGAACAAAACTCTGGCGGCTCAGATTATCGGGTTTACCGGGATTGATGGTCATGGACTCGAAGGAATCGAGTTTTACTACGATATGTTTCTTAAAGGTCGGGCAACCAAATTCAAGGTATTAACAGATGCCTTGGGTCGCGGATTTGACCTTGAGAAAAAATTGCTCCCCAACTATAGCGGTCGCAATATCATTCTTACGCTTGATCGCACCATTCAATACATAACCGAAAATACCCTCGAAGAGGCCGTCGAAAAATATGCCGCCAAATCAGGCATGGCCATTGTAATGGCGCCCCAAACGGGCGCAATCCTGGCCATGGCCCATTATCCTCGTTTCAACCCCAACGCCTTTCAATCTTTTGGCCGTGAACGCTGGCGCAACCGGGCCATCACCGATCCGTTTGAACCCGGCTCTACCCTGAAAGTATTTACGACTGCGGCGGCCATCGAATCAGGAATCGTTACCCCCACGACCGTCTTTTTTTGCGAAAACGGTCGCTATCGAATTGGCAAAAACGTTATTCACGATACAAAACCGCATGCAAAGCTGACCTTGCACCAAATTGTAAAATATTCGAGCAACATCGGCGCGGTAAAAATCAGCGAGCGTATCGGACCCAAAATCCTCTACGACACATTTCGCAGTTTCGGATTTGGTGCGAAGACCGAAATCGACTGCCCTGGGGAGACGCAGGGGAGTTTGGCACACTATAAGCAGTGGTCAAAAATCGACGCCGGTGCCATCGCATTTGGCCAAGCCATATCGGTTTCGGCGATTCAGCTGGCAACCGCAACAGCCGCCATTGCCAATGACGGCGTCCTCATGAAACCCTACATTGTTCAGGTCGTTACCGATCAGAATGGAAAACCCCTGAAACGAATAGAGCCCCGCAAGGTACGGCGGGTTATTTCAATTGATACGGCCCGTAAGGTAAAAAAAATGATGCGTGCGGTCACTCAGGAGGGGGGAACGGGCGTCAAGGCCGCCATGGAAGGATTCACAGTCTGCGGAAAGACGGGAACAGCCCAAAAAACCGATGAGGACGGGCTGTATGCCAAGGGAAAATATATTTCTTCATTTATCGGATTTGTGCCGGATGAAAATCCCGAAATCGCTATCATAGTTGTGATTGATGAACCCCAAGGCAAATATTACGGCGGGACCGTGGCAGCACCGGCTTTTCGTAAAATTGCCCAGGAAAGCTTAACCTATATGAATATTTCTCCCCGAACTTCTGAGGAAAAATTATTTGTCAGTGCATCGGAAATCAAAATCGAATGAGGCTATCACACTTGATTGAAGCTTTATACCCCAAGACGGCCGCTAAATTCAAATCGCCTTCTGCCGATCAAAGTGCTGCGCAGCAATGGATTGATGGTTCATTCGGAATGGACCTGGACATCGGATCCATCCACTACCGGGCCCAGGAGGTGCACCCGGATGGTCTTTTTGTGGCCATCCCCGGGCTTACAGCCGATGGCCATGATTATATCGGCGAGGCTGTTAGCCGGGGGGCGGCGCTCATTTTGTCACAAAAACCGGTCCACAGCGACGCACCGGTAATTCAGGTTAAAGATACCCGTAAAGCGCTGTCGGCATTGGCGGCACAGTTTTACCAAAACCCTTCCCAAAAATTATTTATCATCGGCATCACCGGGACAAACGGTAAAACGACCACCACCTATCTCGTTGAAAGCATCCTAAAAAAGGCCGGTTTGGCGACAGGCGTTATCGGTACCGTAAATTATCGTTATGCCGGCAAAGTGTTTCCCAGTGCCAACACAACTCCCGAAGCCTTGGATCTTCAAAGAATTTTGAACGACATGGTTTGCGAGGGTATCACCCATGTCATTATGGAAGTATCATCCCATGCCATCGATTTGAACCGAATCGATTACTGCTGGATGGATGTGGGTGTTTTTACGAATCTGAGTCAAGACCATTTGGATTATCACAAAGAAATGGATCAATACTGGAATTGTAAAAAACGTCTGTTTTCAGAGCATCTTGTTTCAGGCCCCAAAGCCAATCGGGCGCAAACGGTTATAAACGGAAATGATGCCCACGGGCAAGAACTGATCAGGGAACTTCCGCTGGATAGCATTACTTTCGGATATTCTGACTACCATAGTATTAGCGCTTATCACCTCCGATACGATCTACGAGGGGTTTGTGGAAGCATCAAAACGCCAGCGGGTGTGGTTAACATCGACACACCCCTTTTGGGACGTCATAATGCTGAAAATATCCTCTGTGCCACCGGCGTGGGTCTGGCCCTCCACCTCTCACCGGACATCATCCGGTCGGGGATCGAATCGCAGACCACCATTCCCGGTCGCCTGGAGAGAATCCCCGATGCCCATGGGAGATTTGTTTTTGTCGATTACGCTCACACACCTGATGCGCTAAAAAACGTCCTCTCAACCTTAAGATCCGTGGCTGTTGGTAAGATTACGTGTATCTTCGGTTGCGGAGGTGACCGGGACAAGCAGAAAAGACCTCAAATGGGTGAAATCGCCGGAAGCTTTTCTGATCTGGCTATTGTTACCTCGGACAATCCTCGAACCGAAGATCCCCAAACAATCATTCAACAAATTGTCCAAGGGATCCGCAAGACCGACAATCGCAAATACTCACAAGCCGAACTTCGATCTGGGCTACAAGAAAAGGGCTATACGATCGCACCGGACCGTAAAAATGCCATTCAGTTGGGACTCGACGTCTCAGACCCAAACGATATTGTCTTGATCGCCGGAAAAGGGCATGAAACCTATCAGATCATCGGCACGGAAAGCAAACCGTTTGACGATCGTGCTATGGCCTTAGAAGCCCTTTCATCCAAACCGGTAAAGCGCGCCCATAAGGTTTCGCTGTCAGAGCAAAATTCCGGTCATCCGCTTTCGCAAGCGCAGCCCTTTCCATGGGACACGGCGGAGATCCTGAGCGCAACCGATGGGAAGCTGGTCTCGGGAGACGAAAGTCAATCTTTCAAATGTATTTCGATTGATTCGCGCCGGATCAATCCGCATGATCTCTTTATTGCGATCAAGGGACTCACCCATGACGGACATACGTTTGTATCCGATGTGATCGCACAAGGTATCAGAGGGGTGTTGATCGATAAAAGCCGATTGGCTGAATTCCCCATCACGGAGTGGGAAGCGAAAGGGATCTCCTGTATCGCCGTAAAGGACACCACCAGAGCCTTGGGAGATCTTGCCGCCTATAACCGTCGGCGAGCCGGGATTTCCGTTGTGGCAATCACCGGGTCCAACGGCAAGACGACGACACGGCGATTGACTTCTGCGGTTGTCTCCCAGCGACATCGGGTATTATCACCCGTCGGTAATTATAATAATGAAATCGGATTACCGTTGACGCTGCTAGAACTAAATCCTTTGCATCAATGGGGCGTCTTGGAGTTGGGTATCAATCGCCCCGGGGAAATCAGCCGGTTAGCTGAAATCTGTAGCCCCCAAATCGGTGTGATTACCAATATCGGCCCGGTTCATCTTGAAGGTCTGGGTTCGATTGAAGGTGTTTTACAGGCCAAAGGTGAACTCCTTGAGAAACTGACACCCGGCGGAGTGGCCATCTTAAATGGTGACGACCCCCACCTGCTGCGCCTCGCTCAAAAAACAAAGCAACCGGTTCTGCTTTTTGGGCTTTCTGAAAACGCTTCCATACGTGCCCATTCCATTCGAGATAGCCGGCAAGGGACCGCTTTCATTTTAAAATCGCCTTTGGCAGAAATAGCGATTACATTGCGGATACCCGGGCGGTTTATGGTCCCAAATGCGTTGGCAGCCGCCGCCGTCGGCCATCATTTGGGGGTATCGCTGCCGGAGATAAAACGCGGGTTGGAGAGTATTCAATCTGCCCGCGGCCGGATGAACATTATCAAAACCAAAAAGGGCATCCATATCATCGATGATGCCTACAATGCGAATCCCAAATCGATGGCCGCCGCATTAGAGACGCTTGTGTCTTTTAAAGGGGGACAGCGTGCGGTTTTTGTCGCAGGAGACATGCTTGAGTTGGGAACGTATGCGGAGACGCTGCATAGGGAAGTCGGCAGCTTAGCAGCCCAGGCCGGTCTGGCAAGACTATATGCAACCGGTGCCCATTGTGAAGTCGTTGCTGGGGGGGCGCGCAGTCAAAATATGAACCCGGCAGACATCGTGACCGGAAACAAGGAGTTTATCGTTAATGATCTCACTGCCTGGCTGCATTCAGGTGATTGGGTTCTTGTAAAGGGATCGCGCGGAATGCGGATGGAACAGATTGTGGAGCGCCTGCAATCTTGGGCCGACACTGAGATTCCCGATAAAAACTGACAGATAATAAAACCATGCTTTATCACCTATTATATCCGCTCCACACCACTTTTTCGGCTTTTAATGTATTTCGATATATTACCTTTAGAGCCATCTATGCCAGTTTGACTGCATTTTTAATCTGTTTTCTGTTCGGTCCCTGGATCATCCGGCGCTTACACGAGCTTCAGATTGGTCAGTATATCAGACAGGACGGTCCCCAAACCCATCATGAAAAAGCGGGCACTCCAACCATGGGCGGAATTCTAATTGTCGGCGCAATTGTGGTTTCGACGCTTTTGTGGGCCGATCTGTCCAACCATTATGTGTGGATCGTCGTTTTAAGTACGCTTGGTCTAGCGGCGATTGGATTTATCGACGACTACCTCATGCAGATAAAAAAGAGGAACAAAGGCTTACAAGTAAAAACCAAATTCCTGCTGCAAAGCATGGTAGCGCTTCTCACCGGAATACTGGTGTATTCAAATCCGGACTTCCATACCAACGTGACGTTGCCGTTTTTCAAAAAGGTCTCCCCCGATCTGGGAGCAGGCTATATCTTTTTTGCCGTATTTGTCATTGTGGGCGCTTCAAACGCCGTCAACTTGACCGATGGACTCGATGGTCTTGCCATTGGCCCGGTTATTATCGCCGCAACGACCTATATGGTTTTGGCCTATGTGACCGGGCATGTCAAATTCGCACAATATCTTCAAATCCATCATGTGGCCGGCAGTGGTGAACTAGCGGTTTTCTGCGGGACCCTGGCCGGTGCCGGTTTGGGATTTTTATGGTTTAACACCTATCCGGCTCAAATTTTCATGGGCGATGTCGGATCACTGGCCTTGGGAGGTGCGCTGGGCACCGTCGCAGTTATTACCAAACATGAGATATTACTGGCAGTCGTAGGCGGCCTTTTTGTGGTAGAGGCCCTTTCGGTCATCTTTCAGGTGGGTTTTTTTAAAGTGACCAACGGGCGGCGTATATTCAGGATGGCCCCGCTTCATCACCATTTTGAACTGAAAGGATGGTCGGAACCAAAAGTAATTGTTCGTTTCTGGATCATTGCCATCGCGCTGGCACTGTTGTCGATGAGCACCCTGAAACTGAGATAAGGCACCGCCAAAATGATGCAGCTCGCCCATAAAAACGCCTTGGTTGTAGGACTGGGAATCACGGGGCTTGAAACCGCTAAATTCCTGAACACCATGCGGGCCAGGGTCACCGTGACAGATACGGCGGATGAGGAGCAGCTCCACCCTTTTTTATCACAGCTTTCCCCATCCGGAATCAGATTAGAACTTGGCGGGCATAAACGAGAAACCTTTGAAAAGGCGGATTTGATCGTTATCAGTCCCGGGGTACCGCATACGATCAAACCGATTATGGAAGCGCGCACAAAAGGAATTCCCGTCATAGGGGAAATTGAACTGGCCGCCCGTTTTATTCGCAAACCGATCATTGCGGTTACCGGAACAAACGGAAAGACCACCACAACGGCCCTGCTGGGTCAGATGCTGACCGAATCGGGTTTTAACGTGTTTGTGGGCGGAAATATCGGCAATCCCCTAATCGGGCATGTGCACCGAAAGGAACAAGCGCAAGTGGTTGTGGCCGAAATCAGTAGTTTTCAGCTCGACACGATTGTAAAATTCAGGCCTAATATCGGTGTGCTCCTTAACATTGCAGATGATCATCTGGATCGCTATACCGATATTCATGATTACATCGACGCCAAATTCCGCATCTTTGAAAATCAAACTGAAAACGATACCGCCATATTAAATGGGTCCGACCCGCACATCCGCATGGCGGACCGGCGGATTAAGAGTCAAAAAATTTATTTTAATGCCGCCAAGGGAACCGAGTCGGGTGCGGTCATTACGAAGGATAACATCATTTTTCGGTTTAAAGCCGGGACGGGCGCAAAACGGGCGTCAACAGAAATGCCCATTGATCGCTCCTGCGTGAAATTGTTGGGTCGGCATAACGCTGAAAACGTCGCCGCGGCGGGCGTAACCGCCCTTGCCGCCGGGGGGTCATTTAAAGGGATTCAAAAAGGAATAAATACGTTTAGAGGTCTCTCCCATCGTTTGCAATATGTGGATACTATTAACAGGGTTCACTATTTCAATGATTCCAAAGCGACCAATATAAGCGCGGTTGCCAGGGCGCTAAAAAGTTTCAAAAAACCGCTGGTGTTGATCTTAGGGGGGCAGAACAAAGGCGGCGATTTTGGAAAGCTAAAAAAATTAATCCAGATGCATACCAAAAAGCTTATTATTATGGGCGAAGCCAGCCATGAGATTAAATCGATCCTGGGGCCGGTTTGCCCGGGCAGATTCAAACTGGCGGCCTCGATGGAAGATGCGGTCTTTTCAGCACGTCGGTATGCCTCGGCCGGTGATGTCGTCCTTTTATCTCCCGGCTGTGCAAGTTTCGACATGTATTCGAATTATGCCCATAGGGGTGATGCGTATTGCCAAGCGGTTGAACTTCTCAAAAACAAGTTATCGTCGAATGGGAAAAACCAAAACAGAACCTAAAAATCTTTACACCGGATACGATGTCGGTCTTCTTTTCCCGGTTCTTTTCCTGGTGGGTGTCGGTATCGTAATGATTTATAGCGCCAGTTATGCCTTGGCCTTCAACAAATTCGGGAGTGGATACTTTTATCTAAAAAAACAGGCTCTTTTTGCACTGATTGGGATTATCACGCTTGTCCTATGTCGGCATTTTCCCTACCGCTTTTTCCGGTATTTGGCATATCCGTTGCTTGCCCTTGCCCTCGGATTGCTCGTTGCGGTGCTCTTTTCAGAATATGGGCATTCGGCCGGTGGTTCGACCCGCTGGTTACGCTTGGGCGCAATTTCTTTTCAGCCTTCTGAGTTTGCACGCTTTGCTCTGATCGTATACATGGCTCATTCTCTGAACAAGAAACAAGAACATATTCGACGCTTTTCGATTGGCTTTCTCCCGCACTTACTGGTTCTGGCCCCATTTTGTATGCTTATTCTGGTTCAGCCGGATTTCGGCTCCGCGATTATCCTGGCTGCCATAACCTGGATCTTATTGTTTGTTGGGGGCGTGCGCTTCACGCATCTCTCTTCAGCATTGGTTGCGATTCTCCCGGTGGCCTACTGGCTTTTGATAAATGCCAAATATCGCGTGCGACGTCTCTTAAGTTTTTTGGACCCGTGGCAATACCCGGCCGATGAAGGCTATCAGATCGTTCACTCTCTGATGGCTTTTGGGACAGGCGGCATTTGGGGTACGGGGATTGGCAAAGGCTATCAGAAGCTGTTCTACCTTCCCGAGCCTCATACCGATTTTATTTTTTCCGTCATCGGAGAAGAACTCGGGCTTCTGGGAGTAATGATGATAATCGGGCTGTATTTTATAATATTGTGGCGAGGGATCAATATCGCTCGCAATGCGGATGATACTTTCGGGACATTTCTGGCATTTGGACTGACCAGTGCCCTTGGCCTGCAGGTGATCGTAAATATGGGTGTCACCCTTGGTTTGTTACCCACCAAGGGGCTCACCCTCCCCTTTTTGAGCTACGGCGGAACATCCCTTTTGCTGAACATGGCATCCATCGGAATTCTTATGAATATCCGGGCGCTTCATGCAAAACGGGCATAAACATAAAAATCACGCAGGCCGGTTGGTGCCCAAAGCCTTGCGTCTGGTTATTGCCGGTGGCGGAACCGGGGGGCATCTCTTTCCCGGAATTGCCATTGCCCAAGAATTTATGCAACGCAATGCTGAAAATCGAGTCCTCTTTATCGGAACAGGAAAATCTTTTGAAAAGCAAATCTTATCAAAAATGGGATACAGCCATCACAAGATTACGGTTGAAGGATTCAAGGGTCGTGGAATTTTGAAACAGATGCACGCCCTTTTTAAGATTCCGCGGGGATTATTTCAATCTGTAGATATTTTAAACCGGTTCAAGCCGCATCTGATCTTGGGGGTCGGAAGCTATGCCGCTGGGCCCGTCATCTTGGGAGGTTGGCTTTTGGGAATCAAAAGTGTCTTGCATGAACAAAATTTGCTTCCCGGAATTACCAACCGCCTCTTGGCACCGATCGCTCGTAGGATTTATATCTCTTTTCAAGACACTCAGTCCAAGTTCAATCCTCAGAAGGTGCGCAATACCGGAAACCCAATTCGAAAAGAGATAATAAATCGTGCCGACAGCACACATGCCAAAACGTGTGATGATTCTGATCACCAATTTACAGTTTTGATCATCGGTGGCAGCCAGGGCGCCCACTGCATCAATAAAACCATGATTGAGGCATTGCAGCATATAAAAAATCCAGATAATTTTTTGTTCATCCATCAAACCGGGCCAGCAGACGAACATCTTGTCAAGGAGGCCTATCATCATTTTGGACTGACTTATGCCGCTAAGCCATTTTTCGACGACATCGATTGCCAATATCTAAAGGCCGATCTGATCATCGCTCGCGCCGGGGCAACCACCGTTGCCGAAACAACGGCTTTAGGAAAAGGGGTCATTTTTATCCCTTACCCCTTTGCGGCTGACAATCACCAAGTCCTCAACGCCCTGGCCCTGGCCGAAAAAGGTGCCGCAGAGATGATCCACCAGGCAGAACTGAATGGTCAAATACTGGCTGAACGGATAGAATATTATGCTTCACACCCCGAGGCCCTCCAACAGCTGGCGATAGAGGCAAAGCGTTTTGGGAAACCGGATGCTTCCAAGACGATCGTTGATGACCTCTATCGATTGGCGACCAAGGGTTGACGGTGGTGGCGATGAAATTGTCAAAAAGACGAAAGCGATTTTAGCACAGACCATGTATCAAAAAAAATATCATATTCATTTTGTCGGCGTTGGCGGCATTGGAATGAGCGGGATCGCCGAACTCCTTATCAATCTTGGGTATAAGGTGTCGGGATCGGACATTAAAGCATCGGCCATTACCGATCGACTCAAAACCATGGGGGGGACCATCTATAAGGGACATCGTGCCAAACAAATCAAAGGGGCCGATGTAATCGTCACCTCTTCAGCCGTAAGTTCGGGGAATCCTGAAGTTCTCGCCGCCCAAAAGGCCGCCACACCGGTAATCCCTCGGGCTGAAATGTTGGCCGAGTTGATGCGTCTCAAATACAGCATCGCCATAGCGGGAGCGCATGGTAAAACATCGACCACATCCATTGTCGCATCGGTTCTCAATCAAAGCGGGCTAGATCCGACGGTCGTGATTGGGGGTAAATTAAAAAGTACCGATTCCAACGCCCAGTTGGGGCAAGGTGAATTTATCGTTGCCGAAGCCGATGAAAGTGACGGCTCCTTTTTAAAGATCTCTCCGACCATCGCCGTCGTCACCAATATCGATCGCGAACATCTCGATTATTATGAGGATCTCGATGCGATCAAGGCGGTCTTTTTTGATTTCATCGACAAAATCCCCTTTTACGGATTGGCCGTTTTGTGTCTCGACAACGAACCGGTACAGGATCTTATTCCCAGGATCAAAAAGCGATATACAACTTACGGATTGAGCGCCCAAGCCGACTTTCAAGCACGCGCAATTGAATATAAAGGACTAACCAGCCATTTCGCATGCCATCACAAAGGAAACAAAATCGGCAATGTCACTTTGAATCTTCCGGGGCTTCACAATATATATAACGCCATGGCCAGCATTGCAGTCGCAACCGAACTGGATATCCCCTTTGATGTGATCAAGGCTGCGCTTGAAGGGCTCGAAGGTGTCCAACGACGCATCGAGGTCAAAGGCCGCCAAAAAGGGATTACCGTTGTGGATGATTACGGACATCACCCTACAGAAATCAAAATCACATTGCAGGCCATCAAGGAAAGCTGGCCCAATCGCCGCAAGGTGATCGTATTTCAGCCCCATCGTTATTCCCGCACACAGGCGCTATTTAACGAGTTTACGCGCGCATTCTATCAATCCGACATTCTAATGGTTCTCCCAATTTACTCCGCGGGGGAGGTGCAAATTGAAAGTGTGGATGCGCATGCCTTATATGAGGCGATTCGGGCCCATGGACATAAGCACGTACTTTATATGGAAAATTTTGAAACAGCTGCAATACATTTGAAAAAGATTCTAAAGAAAGGCGATATTCTTCTGACCCTCGGAGCCGGTGATGTTTGGCAAGTCGGGCAAAAAGTTCTAAAGGGTTTGGTCTGAATTTCTTATGGCACTCGACGAATATTCTCATGAATGGCTTGTAAGTAATCTGGGGTCATCCGTCAGCTTCAATGAACCGATGGCAAAGCACACATCGGTGCGCATCGGCGGCCCTGCGGAAGCTTATATAGCACCGGGAAACCTTCAAGATCTGATTAAGCTTGTTCGATGGTCGGCCCAGCATTCAATTTCCTATCTTATCGTCGGAAACGGTACCAATCTCCTGGTCCGGGATGGGGGTATTAAAGGCCTGGTTATTAACCTGACCCGCTGTCTAAATAAAATCAAGGTGTTGGAGCAAAACCCCGAGCGTATCATTGTTTGTGCCCTCGCTGGAGTCCCGATGCCCTCGCTATGTAGTTATGCCATTGAAAATGGTTTCAAGGGATTGAATTTTGCGCTCGGAATCCCCGGAACAATTGGTGGATGCATAGCGGCCAATGCCGGCACATCCCAGGGATCGGTGGGTAAAGTTCTCAAGGCGGTAAAGCTCTTGCTTCCCTCTGGAAAAATTAAAATACTCACCCGGGAGCAGCTCTTATTTTCGTATCGAAAATTGACCTGGCCCCAAATTGATGGGGCAATCCATCCCGGCTCTAGAGTGATTTTAGAAGGCCATTTTACCCTTCAGCATTCGGCCGCTCAAACGTTACGCCAGGAAGCGGATCAGCTTCTTCAAAAACGACGGCAACAGCAGCCTGTCGGTGCTTTGAGTACCGGTTGCGTGTTTATAAATCCGCTCAAAGGCAAAACAGCTGGAGAGCTCATCGATCGCGCCGGGCTCAAAAGGAAATCGATTGGCGGGGTCACAATTTCTGCCAAGCATGCCAATTTTTTTATAAACACCGGCAAAGCAACTGCCGCCGATTTTATTGCCCTGATGGCAACAGCTCGCGAGGCCGTATCCGCTAAATATGGAATTGAACTTGAACCTGAAGTAAAAATCGTGGGTGCATAAGGATGCGCAAAAACCATTATAGAAGCAGCGCAACTAAACGACGCCGGATGATTCAGAACCGCTTGCTCCTATGCCTCAAGATTACGGCCGGATCTGTGGGGCTGGTTTTGATGTCTTTTGTGTTGGTTTTCGGTCACGATTTTCTCACCCAATGCAACTTTTTTGGCGCCCAACAAGTAACGGTGCAGGGTATCCGGAGAATTTCAAAAAAAGATGTTCTCAACCGGGCCCAAATTGCCAAAGGAATCAACGTTCTTTCAGTCAATCTCTCAATGTTACGTAAACGGCTCTTGGCCCATACCTGGATTGCCGAGGCGCATGTCCGTCGTGAACTGCCCGATATAATTTCCATCAGAATCGAGGAGCATGAGCCCTTGGCCATTATTGATCTCGGCCGCAAACTCCTGATCAATCATAAGGGTGAAATTTTTAAAGAAAAATCACCTTCTGATCCACTTCACCTCCCCATCATCACCGGTCTTGAATACACCGATCTAAATGTTTCGGGCAAACCACCCAGTAGATCTTTTAAGGCCGTCATGGATATACTGCGGCTGGGTCATCCTGCAAAAAGTGTTCTTTCTAACAAACAGATTAAGGGGATTCATGTGGACCCGGACATCGGAATTACACTCTCCACTTTTAATCGAATCAAAGAAATAAAACTGGGATTTGGCAACTACTCGCAAAAATATAAGAGCCTTAAACATGTAATCGATTACCTGAAACGTCAGCAACGGTTTTCAGGCTTTGTATCGATGGATTTAAACGATACCAATCGTATTGTAGCGCAACCGATAAAAAGCAAAGCAGCGGCTCCAGCATAAAAAGAGGAGGGGCAATATGCAAATTAAGGAAAACCTCATCGTCGGGCTCGATATCGGTACGACTAAAATTTGTACCGTCGTGGGTGAAGTATCGCGTAATGAAATCAATATCATCGGTATTGGCACTCACCCTTCCATCGGTCTGCGCAAAGGAGTGGTCGTAAACATCGAATCGACCGTGGACTCAATAAAGAAAGCCGTGGAGGAGGCGGAATTGATGGCCGGCTGTGAAATCTCATCGGTGTACGCCGGTATCGCCGGGGGCCACATCACCGGATACAACAGTCGCGGCATCATTGCGATTAAGGGATCAGAAATCACCGAACATGATGTCGAACGAGTGGTCGATCAAGCCCGTGCGGTGGCAATCCCCATGGATCGAGAGGTCATCCATGTTCTGCCTCAGGAGTTTATCGTAGATGATCAGGCCGGAATCCAGAATCCGGTCGGGATGGCAGGTATTCGCTTGGAAGCTAAGATTCATATCGTTACCGGAGCCGTCACCTCGGCTCACAACATCGTTAAGTGCGCCAATCGAACCGGACTCGATGTTTGTGACATTGTGCTAGAATCTCTGGCTTCCGGAGAAGCCGTTCTCACCGAAGAAGAGAAGGAACTTGGCGCTGCGCTTTTGGACATGGGAGGCGGCACCACGGATCTGGCGATTTTTTCAGGCAAGAATATCAAACATACTTTTGTTCTATCCCTTGGGGGCAACAATCTGACTAATGATATTGCCATCGGTCTGAGAGCTCCCATTGCCGAGGCTGAAAAAATCAAAAAGAAATATGGAAGCTGCATCGCTCGAAACATCAGCACCGATGAAACCATCGAAGTCCCCGGGATGGGAGGCCGTAAACCCAAAAAGCTTACCAGACAAATTCTGGGTGAAATACTGGAACCCCGGGTGGAAGAAATCCTTTCACTGATCAAAAGGGAAATCTATCGGGCCGGAATGGAAAATCTGATCGCCTCAGGGCTGGTATTAACCGGAGGCGGCGCCCTGCTCCAGGATGTCACGGAGGTGGCCGAAGCGATCTTGGATGTTCCCTCGCGGCTAGGCAAACCGATGGGAATCAGCGGCCTCGTGGATGTGGTAAACAATCCCATGTATGCCACCGGCGTAGGATTGGTGATTTATGGGGCCCGCAACCAAACTGAAAAAAAATTCAGGATTCGCGACGCCAACATCTTCAACCGCATCATGGCCCAAATGAAAAGGTGGTTTAAAGATGTTATTTAATGAAGCGTGAACAACAAATTTAATATAGAGACTTTTAATAATGGTTTCTTCGGCAGGAATCGCTCGACAAATGAAAAATCGCTGAAAGTCTCAAGAAGGGGGTAATATGTTTACTTATGTTGACAGTGGCAAATCGGCTAAAATCAAAGTCATCGGTGTTGGAGGAGCCGGCGGAAACGCGATCAACAACATGATCGAATCCAAACTCCAGGGAGTCAAATTCATTGCCGCCAATACCGATGGCCAGGCGCTGGAAATATCACAAGCGCCGGTTAAGCTCCAGATTGGAGCAAAATTGACCGAAGGACTCGGCGCCGGAGCTGATCCGCAGGTGGGGTATGAAGCCGCTCTTGAAAATGAAGAGAGTATCCGCCAAAATCTCGAAGGGAGTCATATGGTTTTTATCACGGCCGGACTCGGCGGCGGAACCGGAACCGGAGCGGCGCCTGTAATCGCCAAGATCTGTAAAGATATGGGTATTCTAACGGTGGCAGTCGTTACCCGACCCTTTTCATTTGAAGGCCGCAAACGGGCTTTGTTGGCCGAAAAAGGTCTTAATGAATTGAAGCAGACCGCAGATACAGTCATCACCATCCCTAATGATCGCTTACGGGGGCTGGCAACTAAAAATGCTAAATTGATCGACATGTTTAAAAAGGCCGATGAGATCCTACTCCACTCGGTAAAAGGAATCACGGACCTGATTATCATGCCCGGGCTGGTCAATCTCGACTTTGCCGATGTCAGAACGACCATGTCAAAAGCCGGCATGGCCATTATGGGTATTGGCATCGGACAAGGTGAAAACCGGGCCATCGAAGCGGCCGAACGTGCCATCTCCCATCCCCTGCTGGAAGATATTTCCATTGCCGGGGCCAAAGGTGTGTTGATCAATATTACCAGCGCCAGCGATCTGACCATGGAAGAAATGACCGAGGCTTCGGAACGGATCTATAATGAGGTCGGTGAAGAAGCCGAAATTATCTGGGGTACCGTTATTGAAGACAGCCTTGAATCTGAAATGCGAGTGACGGTAATTGCCACCGGTATCGGTTCGGAGGCCACACCCTCTAGAATCGAACCCCTTGGAGAAAACCCCCTGAGAGGCAGAATCCGAGATATTACCCCCTCTGATGTAAACAGCGCTATTGATTTGGAAGAACCGACTTATAT
Source organism: uncultured Desulfobacteraceae bacterium (assembly GCA_964530095.1). Classification (GTDB taxonomy): domain Bacteria; phylum Desulfobacterota; class Desulfobacteria; order Desulfobacterales; family CAZHA01; genus CAZHAH01. The sequence continues at coordinate 19,255 of CAZHAH010000044.1, forward strand.
GCGCAGACTAAGAGCTACAGAAGAATCGTCCTCCACCCATTATCAGGGTTATAAGGGTATTGTGCTTGACAGTGATGACTTAGACACCCCCACATTTTTACGCCGCAAGGCCGATTAGCGTCCCCTGTTTTTCTGTTGACGACAGGCGATTGGATGATGCAAAAGAGTAATATCAGGTGCTAATTATATTCACTTTTAATCGTCAATCGATCGCTCGACATGTCAAGGAAACCCGCCAAGACCCACGCTGCCCCGGTCGATTATGAAATCGGCCTAATTCGCAAAAGCTGGGAAAATCGAACCAAAGTCGCCTTGGTCTACCCAAACACCTACCCCGTGGGGATGTCGAATCTTGGTTTTCAGACGGTTTACAAGCAACTTAACCAGATCGAGCATGTCGTCTGTGAAAGGTCTTTTCTGCCGCAAAACAGCCCCACTCAAAATCGTTCTATTGTCACTCTGGAATCCGGCAGACATCTTTCTGATTTTGATATCATCGCTTTCTCCATTTCTTTTGAAAACGACTATCCCAATATTCTGACAGTTCTTGAAATGGCCAACCTCCCCTTCAAAACCTCACAAAGAACGGCTTCACACCCACTTATCATCGCTGGGGGAGTGGCCTGTTTATTGAACCCCGAACCGCTGGCCCCTTTTATCGACGTTTTTTTTATCGGGGAATCCGAACCCATACTGGCCCTTTTTTTCGATTTTTTTGATCCCGGGGCGAATCGTGAGACAAATCTTAAAAGTCTCGTTCGACAGATACCGTGCCTATATGTACCTTCCTTTTATTCCGTTTCTTACAAAGCTGACGGGACGCTGCGCACTTTCGAGCCACAGGCCGATGTTCCCGTTAAAATTAAGCGCGCATCCGCCCGGAATCTCTCTCAAATCTCCACCGACAGTGCAATTATAACCCCACGAACGACCTTCGCCGATACCTTTTTAATCGAAACCTCACGCGGTTGCCCCCACGGCTGCCGCTTTTGTTGTGCAGGCTTTATCTATCGACCTCCGCGATTCCGGACTCCGGAGTCTATTTTTAATACACTGCAAAAAGGTGCCGAATTAACACATAAATTTGGACTTGTGGGGGCGGCAGTTTCGGATCTTCCCGGAATCAGGGAATTGTGTAATCATATTCTCCAAGCGTATCCCCCGGATGATCCCAGGCATGGGTCCGATTTCAAAATTTCGTTCAGTTCGTTGCGAGCCGATGCCCTTTCTCCGGAATTGCTGGAACTCCTTCGAAAAGGAAACGTGAAAACCGTTTCCCTCGCACCGGATGCCGGGTCAGAACGAATGCGCCGGGTCATCAACAAGGGACTCGATCAAGCAGCCATCCTGGATGCCGCTGAACAACTTGTTTTAAACGGGATTCCCAATTTAAGACTCTATTTCATGGTCGGACTGCCCGCGGAGACTTTCGCCGATGTCGACGCAATCGTGGCCCTGTGCAAACGGGTAAAGCACTTATTTCTCAAATCCAGCAAGGCCCGCAAGCGTATCGGTGAAATAACGGTTAGCCTTAATTCTTTCGTTCCCAAACCGTTTACCCCCTTTCAGTGGGTCCCCATGGATGATGTTCGTCAGCTTAAAAATAAGATAAAAAGAGTCAAGCAGGGACTCAAAAGAGTGGCCAACGTTCGCGTACACGCCGATATTCCCCGTTGGGCTTATGTTCAGGGTTTATTGGCCCGGGGGGATCGAAAAGTAGCACGCATTTTAGCCCTGGCCCACCGCAATAAGGGCAACTGGGCCAAAACCCTCAAGGAGTCTCCTGTAAATGCTGATTTTTATGTCCTTCGGGAGCGCGCTTTGGATGAATTGTTGCCGTGGGATTTTATCGATCACGACCTGAAAAGCGCTTTTTTAAAAAAAGAGTATCAAAAGGCTTTAAATGGCCAGATGTCTCCGGCCTGTCCTCTTGAAAAATGCACCCTTTGCGGGGTTTGCAAGGAGGAGTAACCTAGAGATTAAAGTGATCGAATCTCCTGCCGCATAAAGATCGTATACGATATCCCGAAACAAACCACTGTCAGGGCCACCAGGCAAATGATATACGGCAGTACGACGAGAATACTCTGGGTCAACGGCAGGGGACCGGAAAAACGCGACAGGGACAACTGCTCCATCATTCCCATCTGAACAAATGATTTTGTGGTTTTGCGCATCGGGTCGACGATGGTTAAGGTAGCGTCGTTATATAGCGCCATGGGTGAACTCAATGATATCGCTCGCTGAATTTTTGCTTTACGGATGACCACTGCAGGATCTGAATTTCCATCATCGCTCACGACCGCATCGGCCACGGCATTGGCACCCAGAGAAACAAAAAAGGAAAAAAAGATCCACACCGCCAGGGCCGCCAGGGCAGATGTGGCCACACTTCTGAAAATGATTGAAAAAAGAATGGCAACACCGAGCCAAAATGAAATATAGATAATGCTGATGACAAGATAGACCAGAATTCGATAAATTTCCTCTACTCCCGGTACAACGCCCAGGATGACAAGCCCCAATCCCGCAATCACCAAAACGATCGCAACCATCATCACCGCAATCATGAAAACACCGGCTAAAAATTTGCCGTTAACCACTGCATCCCGGTATATGGGTTGCGAAAGCAATTTGCTGAGCGTGCCTTCATTCCGCTCTCTGTTGATGGTGTCAAAACCGAGCAGGAGTCCTATCAGCGGACCGAAGAAGGCCACAAATTGCACCAGCGAAAAAAAGTTGCCCGACGCTGTAAACAGCATCAGGAACACGAATCGGGGTTTGGCAACACCTTCCAACTCCTGTCGGATATTGATCCCGACCATATAGGTCGAAATCAAACTGACCATGGCAATCAGCGCAAAAATGATGATAAAGCGGTAACTGCTGAAATGATCTGCCAGTTCTTTTCTCAAAATGGGTCGAATCCCAACCACGTCTATGCCTCCTGAAAATATTTCATATAAATCTCTTCAAGGGCATATTTCTGTTGCCCCACTCCGAATTTTTCTTTGGCCAGTTGATCCATAGAGCCCTTTGCGACCATGCACCCTTTGATCATGATGCCGATGCGATGGCAAATCTTTTGGGCCTGGTGCAATAAATGAGAAGACAACAAGATGGTCATTTTCTTTTCACGGCACAGAGAATCGATCAGCGCCATCATCCGATTGGTGGCCTCCGGATCGAGACCCAAGGTCGGTTCATCCAGAAAGGCAATTTTCGATTCCTTGATCAAAAGCTCGGCAATACCCAGTCGCTGGCGCATACCCCGTGAATAAGCGTCGACTTTTTTGTGTGCATCTTCTAGAATTCCAACTGTTTGCATGGCATTTTCGATACGGCTATCCACTTCATCGCCATGCAGATCGTTTAATTCAGCCATAAATTTTAAGGTCTGCCAGGCATCGATATCGCGATAAAAGCCCATATTCTCCGGCAGATATCCGATATGTCGTTTGACGCCAATCGGATCACGGGTCGGATCGATCCCCAAAACGCGCGCCTTCCCGCTGGTGGGTTCGGCCAATCCGAGAAGCATTAAAAGGGTGGTCGTCTTGCCGGCTCCGTTCGGCCCCAAAAAACCAAAAATCTCCCCTTCACTGACGCTGAAAGAAAGATGATCGACGACGATCTGGTTTTTGTAGGCTTTTGTCAGTTCTTCTGTCTCAATTACGGCATTTGTTTCCATTCTAGCGCCTTCCTAACCACCTGAACAGACCAATCAGGCCCCCGATCACCAGCACAATAATCCCGATCCCGATCCAGCCCCAGGCCGATGAAGCCTTCACGGTAACTCGGAACTCCAAATTCTTGGATGCTTTTTCGCCGTCGACCCGAACACTCACGGAATAGTCGCCCACCAGCGCTTCTTCATTGGGAGTTATGGTCGCCTCTATCTGTTTAAAATCATTGGGTTGTAGAACCGGTATTTTCTCGGGTTTGAATTCAACCTTCCAATTTTCCGGCTTAAACGATTGAAACTCAATGTTGTTGTTGGGTGCCGATCCAGTGTTCCTGACATAAAACGAAATATTGGCCGGTTTACCTTGCCGCGCATCCAATGAAAGAAGACCTTCGGGTGTCCCGGCCTCCAGTTTATTAGTTCCGGTCATAATAACCGTGAGTTGGGCTTCCCCTTTAGCCTCCGCCGAACTCACCCGAATGTTGATAGGATATTGGCCGGCCTGTCCCTCGCTTGGCGGCTTGACCTCTACTGCCACCGTCTGGCCCTGATTGGCCTTTATCCTGACACTGGAAATAAATTTTGACTCATACGCCGGCTTAAAATTAATTTCCCAACCTTCCGGACCTTGAGCAAACAGATCGAATACGGCGTCCTTGTCAAGCTTGCTGTCAATTTCCACTGAAAACTCAAATGTCGCACCCGAGGGTCCGCGTAGAACCGGGTAAGAAGTCGTTAACTTAACCCCTTTGGCTTCTTTTTTGACCTCATCCTTTTCTTTTACTTCGATATAAAGATCCTGTACCATCTTGAATCGGCCGTCTTTGGTTTGACTTTCGATTCGAAATTCATATCTTCCGGGCTTGGCATCTTTTCCCGGCTCCGCTTCAAAGGTAAGGGTTTTATCTTCTCCTGCAGGCACATGCATCGCAGTAACGGTATACCGATACGTTTTCATTCTCGCTTTCCAGCCGGCGGGCTTTTTCGTAATCGAGACATCCACATTTTCTTCCGATTTGCCCTTATTGTAAAAAATGATATTCATGCTCACATCTTCGTCCAGTGGTACCTCGACACCCGGATATTCAATCGCCATTTCAATAAGGCGCTCCGGTTTGTTGGCATCTTTATCCGGGTCTCTTTCTGCGGCCAGGCCGTACCCTGATGCGGAAGCAAGTCCCATGACTACCGGAAAGATTAAGGAACGAAAGATAAACGGTATTTTGCTTTTCATACGGATCCCTCCATCAATTTGTCCAACTTCATTATTCTGACAATATTTTAGTTTCAGATTGTCCTTGTATTTTCGCTTTTCGCCTAAACCTTAAAAAAAGGCAAAGCGGTCAACTCTGCCTATGCTATTCAAACGACGCTAAAATATAATGCCGGAGCAGACGTGTCAAGAGGCGATCGATATATCCATATCCATTTTGTTTCTTTTAATAAATTACAATTCCTGCTACATAGTGCCCGAACAAAATGTCATGTTCATTTTAAATCCGAATATCGACACGAAGTGAAGCTTTGCGCTCAATTCGAAACAAATTCGGATCTAAAATGATAAAATGAAAGTGAGGGCTTTAAATTGAACGATATTCGTCGATTGATCCACAAACACAAAGATCTGATCATAAAAACGCGCCGCGACTTACATCAAATTCCGGAAACAGCCTATACTGAGAAAAAAACCGCCGCCTATGTTACGGATTATTTAAACCGCGAGGGGCTTGAAGTGAAGACCGGTATTGCCGAAAACGGTGTCGTCGGATTGTTGCAGACCGAACGCGAGGGACCGACCTTGCTCCTGCGGGCGGATATGGACGCGCTTCCGCTGGTAGAGGCCACCGGGCTTCCTTTTGCATCAAAACATGCCGGCGTAATGCATGCCTGCGGACACGATGCCCATATGGCCATGGTTTTGGGCGCGGCGACCGCTCTAAACACGATTAGGGACGACCTTACCGGTAATATTAAATTTCTTTTCCAACCGGCAGAGGAAGGCCCCGGCGGTGCCAAGCCCATGATAGAAGCCGGTGTGATGGAAAATCCGCACGTGGACTATTGTGCAGGCTGTCACCTATGGCCCGATATTCCAGAAGGCACTATTGGCGTGAAAGCGGGGCCCTTTATGGCCGCCATGGATCGCTTTGATCTTAAGATTGTCGGACATGGGGGACATGGCGCCATGCCGCACCTTTGTGTGGATGCGTTGGAGGTGGGAACGCAGGTCGTCGGAGCGTTACAGCGCATCGTTAGCCGGCACATGAACCCTCTGCAGCCATCGGTGGTGACCATCGGGAGCTTTCATGCCGGAAGCGCCTTTAATATTATCCCGGCCGAAGCCGAATTGAGCGGCACCACCCGCACCTTTGATAAACATATCTGGCATTCATGGGAGAAAAAACTAAGAAAGGTCATTCAAGGAGTTTGTGAATCGATGGGGGCTGACTTTGATCTAAATTTTGCCCAGGGTTACCCCCCGACCATAAATGACGAATTCATGTCTGAGATTGTTAGCCAATGCGCGGCCAAAGTGGTGGGCAACGAACAGGTGCTTGATCCGCCTCAAACCATGGGTGGCGAGGATTTTGCCTACTTTTTACAGAAAACCGCCGGGTGCTTTTTCGCCCTTGGTGTGGGACACGCAGGAGGCGTTTCGGTTCACAATCCCGGATTCGATTTTAATGAGAATGTTTTACCTCTGGGCGTGGAGACTTTCGCCCACATCGCGCTTAAGCTTCTCGGCTAAAGCTATGCAAGACCGGTCTGCTTTTTAATCAAAGTTGTGATTTCGAGAATATGCATAAATGAAAAACAAAATCATCATATCTGTTTTTGTCTCCCTTCTCGTTGTTTTTGCAGGCAGCCTCTTTGCTCAAAAGGAGGTTAAAAAACGGGGCATTGGGAAGGATCGTTCCCGACCGCGGGCCTTGGTTGAAGTGGCCCGGATCAAGAAAAAGACGATTCAGTCGACCATTGATTTGGTGGGAGTTGTGGACAGCCCCAGGATATCAAATGTCAGCTCGGAGGTAGCGGGCCTCGTCAAAGAAATCCGCATAAAAGAAGGAGATGAAGTCGAGGAAGGCGATGTGATGGTTATTCTCGAAAATTCTCAACGCCTCATTCTTCTGAACGAAGCTAGGGCCGGCCTCAGACAGGCCTCTGAATACCTGAAGGAACTGCAAAGCGGTCCCAGACCCATGGAAGTCGCACGGGCAAGGGCAGCTGTGTCCGAAGCCCAAGCCCGGCTGACCAAAGTAGAGCATGACTATGTGCGAAACAAGGAGCTTTACGACAAAAAGGTTATATCGAAAAGGCAATTTACGAACTCAAGTCTCGAAACAACAGCCGCAAGGGAGCTTTATCAGCAGAGAAAGTCTGCCTATGAATTGATAGTTGCGGGAACTCGGAAGGAAAAAATCGCCCAGCAAAAAGCCAAGGTCAGGATCATGTCGGCAAAAGCGGAGCTGATCCGGGAACAACTTCGGAAAAAATCTATCCGAAGCCCATTTTCAGGTGTTGTCGTCCAAAAATTGGTTGAAAGAGGAGAGTGGCTCGAAAGGGGCCGTCCTGTCGTCCGTGTGGTTCAGATGGACCCGATTAGAATTGATATCATGGTTCCGGAAAAGATCATTTCTTTGGTAAAACTAAATGACACGACAACGACCCGTTTCGATTCATTGAATCCAGGTCATATGGAGGGTAAGGTCTCCGCTATTCTCCCTTTGGCCGACACCGCCTCACGAACCTTTCCCGTGCGCATCACGCTCAACAACCCCCATAAAAAACTGAAGATCGGGATGATCGCACGCGTATCGCTTTCATACGGCCCCAAAGAGGAAGTATTTCTTGTCCCGCAGGATGCCCTGATTCTCATTGAAAGAAAAAAGATGCTCGTCGTTTTAAGCGACGGCAATATCGCAAAGCCGATTGCGGTCCAAACTGGAAGATTCATCGGCAACTTGATAGAAGTCATAGGAGATCTCAGGGGAAGCGAACGCGTAGTTGTCAAGGGGAATGAAAGACTTCTCCCGGGGCAACCCGTTCAACCGATCGAAGCCGACGGAGAAAAACCATAGCATGGATCCCATCCGCTATGCGATTAAAAGACCGGTCACCGTTATCGTCGGCGTTCTTCTGCTGGTACTCTTCGGTCTAATCTCCCTTTTTAAACTTCCAATCCAGCTCACCCCGAACGTTGACAAACCCGAAATTACGGTCACGACCCGATGGGAGGGTGCCAGCCCTCAGGAAATCGAAAGAGAAATTGTGGAGGAACAGGAGGAAAGGCTCAAATCGATCCGCGGCCTAAGAAAGATGACCAGCACCAGTACCCGCGGCCGGGGAAGGATTACGCTTGAATTCCATATCGGGAAAGACATGTCTCGCGCCCTTTTGGACACGTCCGATAAGCTCCGGCAGGTCCCTGAGTATCCCCAGAATGTGGACCAGCCGGTTGTGCAGACAAGCGCGACATCAGAATCCAGGGCCATCGCCTGGTTTATCTTGGAGAGCACACCGCCGAGAGAGGATATCGCCACCTTTAACGATCTCCTTAAAAACGTTGTAAAACCAAGACTCGAAAGGGTGACAGGGGTCAGCTCCGTCAATATCTACGGCGGCATCGAGCGCGAAGTCCACGTAGAGATAGATCCGGTCAAACTCGCTTCCAGAAACCTCAAAATGAACCATATACGGGAGGCCTTGACCAAACAAAACCTCGACATTTCAGGTGGAAATATCGACCAGGGAAAGCGATCTTACTCGGTCAGGACGGTCGGCCGCTATAGGCGTATCGAAGATATTTTGAAAACCGTTATCCTCAGAGACCGCACCCGCGTCATTTATTTAAGGGATGTGGCTACGGCGCGATTTGCATATAAAGAACAGAATTTCGTCGTTCGCACTCAGGGGGCCCCGACCTTGGTCATGAATGCGACCCGGGAAAGCGGAAGCAATGTCATTCGGGTCATGAAAGGGCTAAATAGTTCCGTAAAGAGAGTCAATGCCGAAATATTAAAGCCAAAGAACCTCAGGCTTAAACAGGTATATGATGAAACGATCTATATCAACAGCGCCATAGATCTGGTGATCCAGAACATTTGGCGGGGAGGTATACTGGCAACAGCAGTGCTTCTCCTTTTCCTGGCCCATTTTAAAAGCACCCTGGTGATCGGCCTTGCCATCCCCATCAGTATCATCGGCACTTTTCTCTTTATGGCCTTTTCGGGCAGAAATATTAATGTCATCAGCCTGGCAGGCATGGCCTTTGCCGTTGGAATGGTGGTCGACAGTTCTATCGTTATTTTGGAGAATATCTACCGTCATCTCCAGAAAGGTGAATCGCCGAAGGAGGCCAGCTGGAGAGGGGCCCAGGAAGTATGGGGGGCTGTTTTGGCCAGCACCCTTACGACCATGGCGGTTTTTATCCCCGTCATTATGATTCAGGAAGAAGCCGGACAGCTCTTTCGTGATATTGCCCTGGCGATCTGCTTTGCGATCGGTCTTTCACTGTTGGTGTCGGTCTTTTTTATTCCCACCGTCTCGGCCCACTTATATAAAAAAGAATCCGGACGTATGCCGACATCGTGGAGATGGATCGGGTTCATCCATCGGCTCGGTGGCGCCGCAAATGATTATATATGTGCCCTGGTCGTTTGGATCAACCGCAGTACCCTAAAACGCATCGCCGTAGTCTCCGGTATTACCATCGTTTCCATCTATACATCCGTCCGCTTTTTACCCCCCATGACGTATCTTCCGGCTGGTAACCAGAATTTGGTTATCGGTTTCTTGATTCCGCCACCCGGCTACAGTCGTGATGAATTTTTAAAAATGGGCCATCAGATGGAAAAATATCTCAAACCGTATTGGGAGGCGGAACTCGGAAGTAAGGCCGCTGCTGCCTTGGACGGTCCGCCCATTGACCACTACTTTTTCGTAGGCTTTGGTCAATCGGCTTTCATGGGATCAAGGAGCAAAGATCCCAATCGGGTGAAACCTTTGGCACGGATCATAAAGAAAGCGGCATCCGGAATCCCCGGCGTTATGGCATTCGCCTTTCAGCGGTCTCTTTTCCAAAGAGGGATATCGGGTGGTAATGCAATCGATCTTGAAGTTAGCGGCGACAATATGGAATCTATCAAGAAGGCGGGTGTCGTCCTAATCCCTGCTATTGCCGAATCCTTTGGATTCCCGCGGCCGGATCCTCCTAATTTCAATCTGGGCGGGGCCGAAATCATCGTTGAATTGGATCAGGAGAGAGCCAGCGAGATGGGGTTAAGCGTCCGTGAGGCGGGATTCATCGTGAAGACGATGGTGGACGGAACGGTTATCGGCGATTTCCGCGACAAGGACAAAAAAATCGACCTGAAACTCATATCATCCACGGGAACCGTAAAAAGCACAGGTGATCTCGACTCAATCCCCGTGGCGGTCAAGGATGGACGTCTCGTTCCGCTTTCGTCTTTTGTCAATCTGATCAGGGCCGAAGGATCCACCCAGATTAATCACATCGAAGAGCGGCGGGCCATAAAATTGGTCATCTCACCCCCTGCCGGGATTGAGCTTGAAACCGCCATGCAAAGGCTTCAGACAGAGATCCTTGCTCCTTTGCGAAATCGGGGAGCACTCCCGGGGGATGTCGATATCACCCTTGCCGGAACCGCTGACAAGCTCACTTCGGCCCGCAAGGCTTTGCAGTGGAATTTTGCACTGGCGGTTTTGATTATCTATCTGCTGATGTGCTCCCTTTTCGAGTCCTTTTTGTACCCCCTTGTCATTATGTTCAGCGTTCCTCTTGCGGTTGTAGGCGGGGTCATCGCTCTGGCGGTTGTCCATTCCCTCACCGGGCAGCAAATGGATATACTCACCATGCTCGGTTTTATCATCCTCATCGGCGCTGTGGTCAACAATGCGATTCTCATCGTACATCAATCCTTGAATTTCATCCGCAACGAACAGATAGACCCCCAGAAGGCAATCTTGGAGGCGGTAAAGATAAGAATAAGACCCATATTTATGAGCGCCCTGACCAGTACTTGCGGGATGTTCCCCCTGGTCGTTTCGCAAGGCGCCGGCAATGAACTTTATCGGGGTCTGGGTAGCGTTGTCATCGGTGGTATCCTGGTTTCCACACTGTTTACCGTCTTCGTCATACCCTCACTTTTCAGTCTCGTGTTGTCATTGAAAAGGACAAAAATACGGATACCTGAAAAAAACTGACCCGTGTCATCCCGCGTGGGTAGTAGGCCATCCACTCACAATAATTCTATTCCATACTCGTTCAGTTTCGAATTCAAGGTTTTGGCATCGCCGATAATATTCTCTAACTTCACCCAAAATTCTTTACTGTGATTTTTAATGCGCGTATGGACCAGTTCATGCAGGATTACATAATCAATCAGTGCTTCAGGCAACCGCGCCAGTTTAACATTCAGGCTGATATTGTTTTTCCCGGAACAGCTCCCCCAGCGGGTTTTCTGACTCCTAAAAAAAACGCGATGGTAGGAAAATCCATGTTTTTCCGATAACGCATCTAGTCGGTTTTTAAGGATTTCCCTGGCCACGTTGCGATCTATTGCGGTTGCATTTAACAATAAGGCTTTATGCCTCCACTCCAGATGTTTCATTTTGTTGAGGTGTTTTCGAATCCAGCCCCGCTTTGATCGAGCAACCTTTAGCGCCTTTTCAAACGATACACCTGAAGGGACGGCCACCCGTACACCTTTTACAGGCTTAACGGAGATGCTGATGTGCTTTGCCCGTTTGCTGCGTTCAAATAATATATCCCCCACGCCATCCAGTTCAAAAGTTTCAGATTTTATCCTCAAAAATACTCCATTTTATTCGGCTTTTGCTCTGAATAAGTCCATAAATTGAAGGACCCCTGTACATTTGCGCCACAAGGGTCGATTTTTAGGAGAACAATTCTAATTAAATTCCTATCCCTATTTTACAAACGGAATGTGGATTCCCCACCAGCCCTGTTCTTGAGCTTTTTGGGCGGCATCAACGGTTGGATTTTTATATCCATGCCAACTAAATTTCGCATGATCCCAACTTTTGTACAGGGTATCATGTTTATAGAACTCTGAATCGATTGCCAAAGTTCCGCATCCGGACAAGAACATAACTAACATGATTATTACCAACAGTTTCTTCATCTCATACCCCCTTTCTACGTTAATACTATCCTCAAATTCTCCCAACCATTATTATTTTGGAAGCTATTTATACCACAAATATTAAAAAAGTCTATAGGCGAAATCCAACGATTTTCATAAGATTCGAATTTGCTCTTTAAGCACTCGATCTTTAATGTGTGGGTTGAGGTATTGAGGAGATAAAAGGTCGACACCCCGCCAGATGGCGTTTTCAAGCTCATTTTTTAGGGTAACTATGCCCATAGGTCTTAGAGATGCCGTACAGATCTAACCTACTATTTTCACAATCGTTTTCAACATTTGTAACCTTGACTACAAAAACAGAATGTGCTAATTGACGGCGAATCCGAAACTTACGCTACAAACCCCATGTAATTGAGGCTAAGATGAAAAAAACGTGCTCGAAAGTCCGGTTCAGTTAAATGAGCTGGGCTTTTTGCTTTTAAGGAAATCTTTTTGATGGCAAGTTTGATTTGATACGGAAAAGCTACGTAAAGGAATAAATGGACCTCAAATCACCCAATTTTAAGTTTCTGTCCGATTTTGAGCCTGCGTTACTGCGACAGGCAGCGATGGCAGAACGCTATTGCTTGGAGGAGCCTACTTGCAAACCAACATCAACCGAACACCTACACAAACCAACAGAACCCCGTTTCGAAAAATCCGAAGTCCTGAAAGCCTTCCGCAAAGCCATTTTTTGCCAAAATGAAATCGACGAATTATCGCTTCTGCGGCTTGTTGGTAACCGCCTTGGCGTCAAACGCATAAGCCAGCCAATTCGTGTGGAGCTGGAATCATACATAAATACCGCCATTCGGCGCAAAATCCTATTCCGATATGGCAATGGATTCATCGCTGGAACCCCCACAATCCAATATTATGATGACGACTATCTTATAAAAGTGCTCGGGTCTGTGACAAAGAAAGGGTGGGAATATCCAAGATACTACCTGGTCGATGAAGCCGCCCAATACCTCGGATTCGGCAAACCCAGCGATGCATTCAAAGACCGAATGAAATCCATTTTCCGCAAGGCCATACGGCAAGGTGTCTTGTACCGGGATGGAAAATATATTGGGAAGGTGCAGTCGCCAAGGAGGAAACTATGATCGGTACTGATAGATTTATCCGCACCATTAAACTGGAAAATATCCTATCCTACAGCCGAGCTGAAGCTGAGATCCAGCTCGAATCTCTAAATGTTTTGATCGGGAGAAATGCTACTGGAAAATCAAATCTGATCGAGGCCCTTAGTATTCTTAATGCCACTCCCAAAGACTTGATCGCTCCTATACGTGAAGGCGGCGGTGTCAGCGAATGGATTAATAAGGGACCCAAAGGAAACACGATAGCTGGAATCAATGCTACCATCTTTTGTCCGGATCAACATATTCCGTTGAGATACAGGCTTAGCTTTACCCAAGTAGGTCAACGATTCGAACTGGTAGATGAAGCGGTAGAGAGCGAACATAAAAAAACTCCGGATGAAGAAGACGTATATTTTTTCTATCGCTACGAACACGGAAACCCGGTACTGAACGTACAAATGGTTTCTTCCGATTCATCCGAAACCGAAAAGGAGCGTACATTTCGATCACTTCGCCGGGAGGATTTAGATGTTGATCAATCGGTGTTATCTCAACGTAAAGATCCGGATCAATATCCAGAATTAACCTACCTGGCCAATCATTTTTCAAGGATGAAATTCTATCGAGAATGGAATTTAGGACGCTACACCCCTCCGAGGCTTCCACAACAAGCAGATCTTCCGGAAGACTTCTTGCTGGAAGATGCAAGCAATTTGGGATTGGTTTTAAATAACCTACAGCATAAGCCTGGAATAAAAGGTATAATTCTAAAAAAGCTCAAATCCTTTTACGGATCAATTGAAGATATTACCACAAAGATCCAAGGCGGTACCGTGCAGATATTTCTACATGAATCTGGCCTCAAACAGCCGATTCCTGCTACGCGTCTCTCAGACGGCACTTTGCGCTATATATGCCTTTTAGTCATTCTGTGTCATCCGGAACCGCCCAAAGTTATTTGTATTGAAGAACCCGAGTTAGGACTCCACCCCGATATCCTTCCGACAATTGCCGATTTGCTCATCGAAGCATCGCATCGAACGCAGCTGATTGTTACAACGCACTCGGATGTCTTGGTTTCAGCCCTCACGGATGTCCCCCAAAGCGTAATCATATGCGAGCATGATGGTGAAGGGACACAATTATTTCGTCTTGAAAAGGGTAAGCTGGAAAAGTGGCTGGAAAAATATTCCCTTGGTGAATTATGGCGTATGGGTGAGATTGGAGGGGTGTAATGACAAATGAAATTCGGATCTACATCGAAGGCGGAGGCGATAGTAAAGACGGTAAAGCCGAAATTCGCAAGGGATTCGGTGCTTTTCTGGTCTCCTTAAGAGAAAAGGCCCGTAAACGAAGAATCCGCTGGAATGTTATTGCCTGTGGATCAAGAAATAGCGCATTTGAAGACTTTAAGACAGCGCTGAATACGCATGCGGAGGCTTTTAATGTTTTGCTGGTCGATTCGGAAGGTGCCGTGAGTCACGCACCTTGGACACACCTTCGTAATAGTGACAATTGGGAGAGTCCCAGTGTTACAGACGAACACTGCCATTTAATGGTTCAAGCCATGGAAGCATGGATTATAGCGGATATGCATACGCTGCGAGATTTTTATGGACAAGGGTTTAACGCCAACCCCATACCCCAGCGACCCGATGTTGAGAATGTGCCAAAAAGCGATCTTGAATCATCGCTGAAAACTGCAACACGAAATACGCAGAAAGGCGAATACCACAAAATTCGTCATGCACCAAAAGTTTTAAGCTTATTGGATGTTACAACCGTTCGTAGCAGAGCACCGTATTGCGACAGGCTTTTTAAGACAATTACCGATTACCTGACAGCTTCAAATTAGTTTATAATCCTTTGTGTGAAATAGGGGACATCCAAAGCCACTTAGTTGTGAAAAGCAAATGAAAGTGCGTGACGTCCATTAAAAATCGGTGATGTCCCTTAAAGCCAGATCAATAGTTTTTTCCAAAGATCCAATGTAGCCATGTCAACACATATTTATCATATCACCCATAAAGACAGTCTCGCGGGTATTATTACAAAAGGAGGTGTTTTCGCTCAAACGCAGATGGAAAACAACTCCATTGATTACACAAATATCGCACACGATAGAATTCAAGATCGCCGATTGACAACACCTGTACCATGTGGCCCAGGGGGATGCCTTCATGATTATATTCCGTTCTATTTTGCAGCTAGATCGCCAATGCTATATGCAATTAAAATGGGCAAGGTTGAGGGTCGTTCAGCAAGTCAGACCGATATCATCTATTTGGTTTCAAGTGCTGAGGCCATCAAGGCAGCAAAGATCGGGTTTGTTTTTACCGATGGTCACGGTATAATGACATTATCAGAATTTTACGATGATTTAAGTATGCTCGCTGAAATTGACTGGGATATAATGAAGGAAAAATATTGGCGAGATACTTCTGAAGATCCAGATCGTAAGAGACGAAGGCAAGCTGAGTTCTTGGTTTACAATAAATTTTCATGGGATCTTGTTGAAGAAATTGGCGTGATGAATAAAAGAATGCAGCTTAAAACTGCCGATACAATTTCAATTGCATCCCATAAACCTCCTATTAACTTAAAGCCTGATTGGTACTATTAAGGGTGGTCATCATGATAAAATCACTAACAGGTAATTTGCTAGAAGCCAAAGCCGATGCTTTTGTGAATACAGTCAATTGTGTGGGCGTGATGGGCAAGGGAATTGCCCTTCAGTTCAAGCAAGCTTTTCCGGATAATTACCGTGAATATGAAAAAGCATGTAAAAAGGGTCAGGTTCGCATCGGTCGTATGTATGTGTACGAGCAAAACGACATGTTCTATCCAAAATACATCATCAACTTCCCCACGAAACGACACTGGAAAACCAAATCAAGACTCGAAGATATAGAGTTGGGGCTACGGGATTTAATAGAAAAAGTAAAAAAACTTGATATTAAATCCATTGCCGTTCCACCGTTAGGTTCGGGACTCGGAGGGCTGAACTGGAAAGATGTTAAGCGCCTCATTGTCAAAGCATTTGATAATATGACAGAAATCGAAGTTTTACTCTTTGAGCCGAGAGGTGCTCCCAAAGCCGATGAAATACCCATATCAACGTCTAAACCTAACATGACACGTGGCAGAGCCTTGTTGATCAAACTATTAGAACTATACCAATCCCATGGATACCGACACAGCCTTCTTGAAATTCAGAAATTAATGTATTTCATGCAAAATGCTGGTGAAAATTTGAGACTGAAGTTCAAACGCGACCGGTATGGTCCGTACGCTGAAAACTTGCATCATGTTTTACAACGAATAGACGGACACTTCATTCGGGGATATGGCGACAGAAGCGGTCGATCAGAAATATACTTGCTTAAGGGTGCTTCCGAAGAGGCAAGATCATCACTTGAAAAGGATGAGGAGGCTAATAAGCGTTTGGAATCGGTAAAAAATCTGATAAAAGGATTTGAAACACCTTATGGAATGGAGCTTTTGGCAACAGTACATTGGATAGCCAGTGCGTTTCCGGAGACGGCAACAGATCCTGAAACTACTATAAAGAAAGTCCAAGAATGGAGTACGCGAAAAAAATTTAAAATGCGGCCGCACCACATCAGAAAAGCTTGGCAGAGATTGAAAACTGAACACTGGATAGTGGCCGATTGAATATTGATGAACTCGTAAAAGAGCCTTGATAAAACCCGGAAATATTTGGGCCTGAAACCTCAACTTGATTTAACGCAAGGCTTCTATCAATACGCCAACCGACTGGCGCACCTTTATTTGTTAAGAGTATTAAATGATCTCCCGGCGTACATGATCTTTGTCTATTTCATCAATGGAACTCCGGGACGTCCATAAACATACGTGGAACTCCGGGACGTCCATAAACATATAAAT